>NZ_JAIXRZ010000053.1 GCF_027484945.1 Flavobacterium sp. | reverse complement strand
TGCAGTATGCTTGTTGATCGCTGCGGCATGACGGCGTAAGGTTTTTTGGACTTCTTCCCGAAATTTCTCGGGTTGTTGTGCCATTAAATTATTGGATTCTTCAAAGCTATAACCCATCGGATAATAACCGCCAGCCCATGGGTTGTGGAGTGAAGTTTGATCTGAACCCAAATCAATGTGGATATTTTCTTGGTCAAAGCGTTCCCAAACGTCGACAATATTTCCAAGGTAAGCGATGGATACGACTTCTTTCGTTTCTTGGGCTTTGCGCACGCGGGTGACGAGATCATTAATGTTTTCAATAATTTCATGAATCCACCCTTGTTCGTGTCGAATACGAGTGATTTTAGGATTTACTTCAGCGCATACCGTAATACATCCTGCAATGGTACCCGCTTTGGGTTGTGCACCACTCATGCCCCCTAATCCAGAAGTTACAAATAAGTTGCCACTTGGGGTTTTCTTTATTTTTCTAAAACCATTCAAAACGGTAATTGTTGTGCCATGAACGATGCCTTGTGGGCCAATATACATATAACTTCCTGCGGTCATTTGTCCGTATTGGGTTACTCCTAATGCGTTGAATTTTTCCCAATCATCCGGTTTGGAATAGTTGGGAATCATCATGCCGTTTGTAACTACAACGCGAGGAGCCTCTTTGTGGGAGGGAAATAATCCCATAGGATGTCCAGAATACATAACCAATGTTTGCTCGTCGGTCATTTCGGCCAAGTACTTCATAGTTAAGCGGTATTGCGCCCAATTTTGAAATACACCCCCATTTCCTCCATACGTAATCAATTCATGCGGATGTTGCGCAACGGCATAATCCAAATTGTTTTGAATCATAAGCATAATGGCTTTAGCTTGATCGCTTTTACCAGGATATGTTGAAATAGGTCGCGAATACATACGGTAGTCGGGACGTAGGCGGTACATGTAAATACGGCCGTAAGTGTCGAGTTCGTGTTTAAACTCAGGGATGAGTTCGGCATGTTGTTCCGACTTGAAATAGCGTAAGGCATTCTTTAATGCCAGCTTTTTTTCTTCCGCTGTAAGAATTTCTTTTCGTTTTGGTGCGTGGTTTATTTCCGGTTCATAGGGTTTGAATTGTGGAAGAACCTCAGGAATTCCCTCGAGTATTTGATCGTGAAAGGTCATTAATAATTATTTTCTTGAATTGTTAGATTGTTTGTTGATTCGAATGTCTCCTGTAGTTTTATCAAAACCATAGGGGCAGTGACGGCATCCAGATTTGCAACAATAGCCACGTTTTAAGTGATAAAGTTCGGTAAAAACACGAAAACCTTCTGGACTTAAATAATAATCTTCACCTTCTTTAAGTGTGTTTGGGTTTTGTTGATCATTCATAGGTACAAAATTAACAACTTTGAGACAATGAATGTCAACGTTTCCAAATATTTAACGCCTGTTGGATTGTGAATACTAATTATTGATGGTTTGCTGTATCAAGGGTGGATTTGAGTTTATGATACCTTATTTATAGGGAAATATATATCAATAAAAAAAGACCTTCGCTAGCTACAGTGAAGGTCTTTTTTTGTAAGGTTTTATTTTTGTTTAGAAAATAATCTTTTCTGATGAATAGTCTCCATTACTCAATTTTGTCTGAATAATTAAAGGGGTATTGTTTTTTGGCAAATTTTCAAGGGTTAACGAATATTCATTGTTTCCTTCATAATTGCCAATTACCCGACCAATCATATCAAAAACGGTTACCGAAGCAATCGGAATCATCGTGGATTGTACGGAAATAGTATCGGTACTAATTACTGCAACCTCATTAGTTGAAGCTGATTCGTCTTGACGTAAATTATAGTTATAGATAATAATAAATCGATTTAATCGTGTTCCATTTGTGCTGTAAAAACGGTAAGGACCATTTTTTAAGTTGTGGATAATATTAAGGTCTTTGTCACGAATATAAATATTTTGTGTTTGGAACAATCCATCAACGGCTGCTAATGCAATCGAATAAAATCCATTCGCGGGTGTTGTAAATCCAACCGGTACTTCATCCATTGAATTGAAAGGCAACTTACGTCCTTGTATTTGAAATTTGTTGCTTCCGATTAGCGAAAAAATATTCATTGCTCCACTAATCAATGTGTTACTGTCGTAAAAATTATCTACACCGTTCGAGGCACCTTCAACATAACCAATAAGTGAACGTTCAGAAACTAAATTGCTATTTACAATGTCTAGCCAGAAACGATGACGCTCAATATTTGTATTAACAGGAGAGTCAATTATGTTATCGGCAGTTCTGTAAAAAGTACTGTTGGTATACGTGTTGCTTCGTAATCCATTGTTGAATGTAACATTGTCAGTTGCAGCGGGTCCATCAATCATTTGAACAAAGAATCCTTGTCCAGCGCCAATAAAATAATCAGAGCCTGCGGCGGGACAACAACTTGTACCTGTAAAATTATAAGTTAAGTAATCACCAGGTGAGTAATTGTAGAGGTAACTATTGTAAAACGGACTTGCAATTTGTGCTGGTAGAGTGCCGTGGGTCCAAATTTTGATATTACCCATAATTTTTGTTTGGTTATTGAACAAAAACTGACTCGCGCGAATTGCTGAAGGGTAGGGGTTTCCTATTAAGTTCCAATTGTCACTATAGTTGTTGATTTCGGTTCCATTCAAGCCTACATGGTAAGCCGTATTGGTATCTGAGCCTCTTGAAATCGAAGCGGTGATTGGACCATTATTAGGAACGCCTGTGAATGTGTTTACTAAAGTTGAAGCAACGGTATTGCTGAAAGAATCAGGGCCACGTACAATATAGCCTCGGCCATTGGTCATCGTGTTTCCGGCCGCCAATTCCCAGTTTCCTTGACCCCCATTGGTGTTTGCAATGGTTGGGTTCCATCGCCAAATTAGTCCAGAGGTCGTTGGCGCCCCGATGTTACTAGTGTTGAATCCTGCAACGGGAGACGACCAATACACATAATCTTGTCTACGAATAGATGCATTTCGCGTATAGTTGATGTTTCCTGAATTGGCTACATTGTTAATTTGAACTAAACTTGAGTTGTTTTGCAAATTAAAAGTGCCTGTTGCATTCACAGTCACTTTATCGGTTACCGTTATCGTGTTGTTGGATGTTACGGTAAGTGATGCTCCATTTCGAACAATTACGTTACCTGCATAAGCCTGATAATTAGATCCAGAAATTATGGGATTATTCGGTGTGGTTGGAATCACTACACAATCATCGTTATCGGGTATTGAACTACTAGGTGTCCAGTTATTAGGTTTGTTCCAATCGGTATCTACTGATCCATTCCACGTTTTTTGACCATCAATAGTTACCGTCGCGTCGTCAATTAAATCAACAATAGCTCCATTACAAAACGTGTAACGCACTCTAGCGGTATAGGTAGTAGTAGCAGTAGGACAAACACTAATGGTTGGAGTTGTACCAACTACCGGTCCACTCGTGCCTGCACCTTCATACCAAGTTATAGTAGAAATAGAAGTTCCGGCAGGCATAAAGCGCCAAGCTTCGTTGGTAGCTGTCCAGTTGGGATCAAGTCCGTTGCGACCAGGAGCAACAACGGCTTGAGTACCGGTGTTGTTTTGTACCCCAACAATTGCGTTTCCGTCATTCCATGAAGCACAAACGGGTTTGTCTTTTATGAATACATCAATAATGTTGGTATTTTCATATAAAACCATCATCCCGGTATATTGCATCGAACTACACGATAAAGAATACATTGGAACTTGACTCCAACCAATAACCATTGCTCGACAGCCCGATGGCATGGTAACTAATTCCCAACCCACTTCACCACTTTCGCTAGGGTCAATATCGTGGTAAGCGCCAAAAATAGAATTTAGGGTAAGCGCTGTATTTGGTAAGTTGTTATTAATAAGCCAGTTGTTCATTCCTCCTGGAGTGTTGTCGGTGGTGTTGAACGATACCACACCGTTAGATCCTACAACGAATTGATTATAAGTATTGCCGTAAAAACAAAAATTAAAGGGAAGTGTAATTAAATCAGACCAAACATCATCCACGGAAACACTTATAGCATTTGCTAAGCAGCCAAATTGATAAGGTGGTGCATAGGGTATGGATTGAACAGTATAAGTAGAAGTGTTTCCTAAATTGCTATAGGTTGCTTCTAAAGTCGTACAGTTAGACCCAGTACAATTATTATATGGATTGGGGTCAACACCACTTAAGCCTAAACCTCCCGCAACATTACTTGGGCAAGCGGTTGAAGTAGTACCACTACCCGTTCCTGGAGAACAAGGAAAGGTACAGCTTCGGCTAATTGTAAAGTTGCCCGTAGTCGTTCCTGTGCCATAAAAGGAAATATAAACAAAATAATTAACTCCACTAGTCGTTAGAAAAGTATAAGTTTCTGTTCCACCTCCTAAGCCTATGTCTTGACACGAAATATTAGTTAAAGACCCACAAGAACCTCTTGCAATTGCCATTTCATGATCAAAACCAGCAGCAGCAGTTGAAGAAATGGTTGTAGTTTCTCCGTCGCCAACAAATGTATACCATACGCCGTTATTGCTTAATGAACAACCTGTGTTGTGATTGATCGTACTACTAGTTCCAACAGTGGTTCCTGCTAGATTGGTAGTGCTACAACTCAATGAAGTAGCAGTTGCACAGGTGCTATTTGCTGGAGGAGTACTAATACATAAGGATGTTAAATTCATATTATTGTTGTTTCCAACATTTACGACTTTAACATAATAAATACCATTAGCAAGAGGAGCTGTTGTGATGGTTTCCGTTTGTGCAGAATTGGCTGTAGTTGTTGCGTTAGCACAAGATATTGTTGTAAGCCCAGTGCACGATCCCGTAGAACCAATAAGTTGTAAAAGTAAGTTTTGATTCGATGCGTTTCCTACTATGGTTACCGATGTAGGACCACCACTAATAGTGAAAGTGTACCAACGGTCTCTTCTAAATGTCAATCCACCGCTGCAAGTTCCGACTAAAGGAGCGTCATCAGTAGTGTTGGCAACAGAGCCACTTAAACAAGTTCCATTAATTGTTATTGGTATTGCTGCAGCACAATTATTACCTTGCGCTTTAATCGATTGATTGGTTAAAAGAAGTAATAGTAATCCGAATAGGCTGTAAATTTTCTTCATAAATATGTACTTAGTTAGTAAATTTGGGTACACAAAGATTATAAAACTTAACAAGGTCTTCGTAATAAAGTCGATTATCAACCAATTTTTCAGACCAAGTTCACTTTTTTACAATTCCTTTACATACTGGGATTAATTGTTAAAAAGAAGTTTTTTTTAACAAGCGTTCAATTCATATAGATCGGTCGATTTAATTGGGAAGTTTTTATCGTAAAACAGTGATGTTTTCATCCCCGTTTTTTCTATTTTTTTAATAAAATTTTAATGAAATAGTTTTTTAAAAAATGGTTACTTTTACAAACCTATTCGCTTCACCGTGAAAAAAATAATATTCATAATTACTTGTTTTGGCTTATGGTTTTCACCATTAGTAGCCCAGCTGTATGTGGGTAATTCAAGTTTTGTGTTCAACAAAGGAGCTCTTTTATTTTCTAGAGGTAATTTAGAATTAAATGGAGCAGCCAGTAATTTGTATTTGCGCAATGGTGGTCAGTTTCTTCAAGCAACGTCAGGCCTTTCTTCGAATAAAGGAGTAGGTAAATTATCTGTTTTCCAAGAAGGGACATCTACTATGTATGCCTACAATTATTGGTGTTCACCGGTGGGAAATGCATCGACAACTCCTGGTAATGAAAATTTTGGTGCAACCATGTTGAATGTGCCCTTAACTTCGACTTCGAGTGTGCCAGCAACGTTAACGCTTTCGAGTTATAATGGATTTTCTGGTCCGGGTTCATTAACAATTGCAACGTATTGGATTTGGCGTTTTTTATCGTCAACGAATTATTCCCAATGGGTTCAATCGGGTGGAACAACCTCGATTAGTGCCGGTCAAGGTTTTACGATGAAAGGGGTGTCGGGGACCGACAGTACCAATCCAGGCGAATCAGTTGTCAATAATCCAGGAAATAATCAGCGTTATGATTTTAGGGGAAAACCCAATGATGGGTCAATTACCGTAAATGTTGGAAATGGTGCTTCTACACTTACAGGAAATCCGTATCCTTCTGCCATCGATTTAAATTTATTTTTAAACGATCCTTCCAATACGGCTGTTGATGGAACGGCATTGTTTTGGGAACATGATAAAACAGTGACTTCTCATAATATTGTTGATTACAGAGGGGGGTATGGCGTGTATAACGGTTTAACAAGTGTATATACACCCGCTACATTTTATTCGTATGATTTGAGTGGTAATCAAGGTACGGTATATAGTTCGCCCAACACAGTATACCAACGCAGATTTTCGCCCGTTGGTCAGGGTTTTATGGTGCGTGGTGTGACTAATGGTTCGGTTCAAATTAAAAACGCTCACCGCGTATTTGTTAAAGAAGGAGTTGCAAACTTTTCTCAATTTGAGCGAATTTCAAATACGTCAACTACGGTTGGAGCTTCAAATTTTTGGGATATTCCCAATGTTGCAGGGATTGATTATACCCAAATTCCAATGAATCCTGCGCCCCATTTTACGGTAAATGCTTCGTTAGGTGGAAATGCGGTGCGTCAAGTGGCCCTATGTTTTTTATCCTCAGCGGTTGATGGTATTGATCGTGCCGATTCTAAATCACCCGATGCCAATGCCAATTTACCTGCCGATATGTATCTTGTAATTGAAGATGAACCTTTTGTGCATGCAACGACAAGTTTTGATATCAATAAACGAATAAATATTGGTTTTAAAACAACTATAGCTACAACATTTACTTTGTTGGTTAATGATGTGTCGCATTTTGATTTGGCAGAATCTATATATCTTTATGATAGTGCGTTAGGTCTTTACCACGATATTAAAAATGCACCTTTTACCCTAACGCTTCCTGTTGGAACAGTTAATAATCGATTTCAAATCACGTTTACCGATCAAGCTTTATCCGATACGGTTATTGATTCGCAAAAATTTGAACTTTATCAAAACAATGCCAATCAAATGTTGACGTTACAAAATCCTTCTCAAATGGAATTGTCAGAAGTTGGATTATATGATAGCTTAGGAAAAACCATTTTTACCAAAAAGAATTGTGGTAATAATCCAATTTATGAATATTCAACCATTGGACTAGCAGAAGGAATTTACATTGTTCGTATTCGAACAAAAGAAGGTTATTCGCTTAGTAAGAAAATTATCATTAAATCAAATCGCTAAATTATAAAGGAGATTAGTTCCTTTTGATGTTAATGGAAGCAATAACCCAACTCCTTGATGTAATTAATGGCGTTCAGCTTTTTGTCCGAAGGGAAGATTTATTACATCCGGTAATTTCGGGTAATAAATACCGAAAGCTAAAGTATACTCTTGCACAAATTATTCTTGATAAGCGTTCAAGTATGCTTACTTTTGGTGGGGCACACTCAAATCATATTTTGGCCGCTGCCTATGCCGCTAACCAAAACCAATTACGTGCTATTGGTGTAATTCGTGGTGACGAATTAATCGATAGGTCCAAATGGGGTCCAACGCTTCAACGCGCGCATGATTTTGGTATGCATTTTGAATTTGTTTCGCGTACCGATTACCGAAATTTGAAAAATGACTTTAATTATTGGCGTCAGCGTTTTCCCGAGGTGGCAATTGTGCCTGAGGGTGGAACGAGTGCACTAGCCGTTAAAGGTTGTAGTGAAATCCTTTCGGATAAAGATGAGTGCTATGATTATGTGGTTTGTGCGGTGGGTACAGGTGGAACCTTAGCTGGGTTAAGCAATGCCCGACTGAGGCGTCCAAAAATATTAGGAGTTCCCGTTATCAAAGGCGATTTTTTAACCGAAGATATTCGTAAATTTGCAGTCAATTCAAATTGGGAATTGCTAAATGGATATGAATTTGGAGGCTACGGTAAAATAACTACCGCTTTAATTGCGTTTATGAATACATTTTATCAGAAATATCAAGTTCCTTTAGATCCGGTTTATACGGGAAAAGCAATGTTTGCAATTGATGAAAAAATCACTCAGAATTATTTCCCCAAAGGTTCAAAAGTGCTTTTTATTCACACCGGTGGTTTGCAAGGAATTTTAGCAATGAACACCTATTTGTCTCAAAAAAATCAAACTTTAATCGATGGCTATGTTTAGGAATTTAACGGTACTCATGATTCTTATTTTTGCAGTAGGGTGTGGTTCGTCACGCCCTGTAGTTCGAACTACTCAAACGGTTTCCTATACGCCCAAAGTTGATCCAAGAAAAACAAAAAAGGCCACTACGACAACAACTCCAAAACCTACAGGTGTTGGTAAAGTAACCCCCAATACGAATTCAAAGCCAAAAGACAATTCCGACAATTTGCCTGCTTCTAATCAAAATACTGAAGTGTTAGAAGCAACAACAGCAGTTAAAGTTACAACTGCAATGGTCTTAGCTTATATTGACACCTACAAAGAGATTGCTAAAAATGATATGAAAGAACATGGGGTTCCTGCGAGCATTACCTTAGGGCAAGGAATATTAGAGTCGGGTGCCGGTACGGGTCCATTGAGTGTGCAAGCGAACAATCATTTTGGTATAAAGTGCCATAAAGAATGGACTGGACCTTCCGTGAGTTATGACGATGATGCCGTTGGCGAATGTTTTAGAAAATACCCTCATCCTCATGAATCGTTTAAAGATCACTCCTTGTTTTTAGTGACACGTGAACGATATGCTTCGCTGTTTAAATTGGAATTAGACGATTATATAGGATGGTCTCAAGGCTTGAAAGCGGCGGGTTATGCTACCGATCCGGCCTATTCCACAAAGCTAATTACGCTTATTGAAAAGTACCAATTGTACCGCTATGATGCAGAAGTTTTGGGTAAACCAATACCGCAAATTAATCCATATAAAGAAGCGTTAGCGGTTAATTCCACATCTAGTTCGGCTTCTAAAAGCAATGGAAATTTGCATGTGGTTGAAAAAGGAGATACGCTGTTTTCCATTGCTCGAAAGTACGGAGTTACGGTTGACGACTTAAAACGTAGAAATAATTTAATTGATACGGCCATTTCAATAGGCCAAACCTTATTTATAAATTAAAATGCTATACCAAAGAAGTAGTCAGCTTTTTGCTGCCGCCGAAAAAGTAATCCCAGGAGGGGTTAACTCCCCTGTAAGAGCCTTTAAAGGTGTAGGAGGTACTCCTATTTTTGTTTCCCGTGCGAAAGGCGCGTATTTGTATGATGAAGATGGGAATCGGTTTATCGATTATATTAATTCTTGGGGGCCAATGCTGTTGGGGCATGCGCATGAGCCGGTAATTCAGGCAATTAAAACTAGAGCATCGCTGGGAACTTCCTTTGGCATGCCTACTGAGTTGGAAACGCAAATTGCAACATTAGCCCTTTCTATGGTGCCTAATATTGATAAAATTCGATTTGTCAACTCGGGTACTGAGGCCTGTATGAGTGCGATTCGATTGGCTAGAGGTTTTACCAAACGCGATAAGATTATCAAATTTGCCGGTTGTTACCACGGTCATTCCGATTCGTTTTTAATTCAGGCGGGAAGTGGCGCGAGTACATTTGGAACACCAAACAGTCCCGGAGTTACCCAAGGTACAGCAAAAGATACCTTATTAGCCCATTATAATAACTTAGAAAGTGTTGCGTCACTTTTTGCTGCAAACCCAAATTCGATTGCGGCAATAATTATAGAACCCGTTGCAGGAAATATGGGTTGTGTGCCTCCTTTACCTGGTTTTTTGGAAGGATTACGCGCGTTATGTTCCCAACACGGCGCATTACTGATTTTTGATGAAGTGATGACGGGATTTCGCTTAGCCAAAGGAGGTGTTCAAGAGCGTATGAATATTGTTGCCGATATCGTTTGTTTTGGAAAAGTAATTGGGGGTGGCTTACCTGTAGGGGCATTTGCAGCGCGGGATGAAATAATGAATTACTTAGCTCCGGTAGGTCCAGTGTATCAGGCGGGTACGTTAAGTGGGAATCCGCTTGCGATGGCTGCTGGATTAGCAATGTTGTCTGAAATACATTCGGATGCTGAATTGTTTTCACGAATCGATGCCAAAACGGCTTATCTTCATGAAGGCATGCAAAAGGTATTGCTTGAAAGTTCGCTACCCTTTACGATTAATCGTTTAGGTTCAATGATTTCTGTTCATTTTGATGAAAGTCCAGTCATTGATTTTGAAACGGCTAAAAAAGGAGATAATGAACGTTTTAAACGCTTTTTTCACGGCATGTTGCAAGAGGGTATTTATATTGCCCCTTCTGCGTATGAAACCTGGTTTATTACCGATGCCTTGACCTACGACGATTTGGATTACACAATCCAGGCAGTTGCAAATGTTGTACCTAAAATATAAAAAAAAAGCTCCTAAACAGGAGCTTTTTCATTAAGTATAATACACTTTATTTTGTTTCCGTTTTACCAATTAAACGGTTTAAAACCTCTGGTTTTGATTCTAAGATTGCCATTTGTTCGGCTGACAATGTTCCTCTTATTTTTGCTTCAATAACCTGACTCATTACTGTTTTGCGTTCTTGAGACATGTTTTTATTGGAAGTTACTTCGTGTTTCATTTCAAACAATCGAAAGAAATCTTCTTTTTGGCTTTCCTGCAAATTTACGATTTGCGAAAGTTCAGCCATGTCCTTTTTAGCCAATGTTTGATAGGTTGCCTCTTGATTTTGAGCATTCATTGAAATTGTAGCCGTTAAAAAAAAGGCAAAAGCAGCAATATATTTTTTCATGGGAAAAGATTTTATATAATAAATCAAAGATAAACTTTTTTAAGTTACTTCCAAAAAATTAAATTAGGGTTTGTTTTCTGCTTCCTTCTCGGTTGGGAATGCATCTCCATTTGCTCGTTTACGCGTAAGGCCGAGTTCAAATTGCGTATATTGTTGTGGGGTTAATATTTTTTTCATTTCGGCTTTAAAGGCTGCTTCATCAGCTTCTCTTTTTGCTCGTCTTGCAGCCAATTCCTCTTTAGTTAGGGGTGTTCCAGATGTTTTTTTACTTTTTAATTCTTCAACAGCAGCTTCACGGGTTTTGATAATCGTTTCAATCAAGGGTTTGATTTTGGCTATTTGATCGGCTTCCAAAGTTAGTCCACGTGTAAGTCGATTGTAAAGAATCTCAACTTTTTCTTCAAAAGTTATTTTTTTTGGAGTTGTAGCGGGAGCAATTTGCGCATTAGATACAGCAAAGGTCAACATTAATGCAATTACAAGTAATTTTTTCATACGTTTTAAATTTAGTGTAAGACTAAAATATTGATTTCAGGTTTAAAAATACTTAAAAAATTTATATTTCAAATTTGAAATAATTCTTGAACCATTACAAATAAAAGCAATATTAAAGTAGTGGAAAGAAAGTTATAAGTTTGGGATGTAAAATCATAAAAAAAAGAGGCCGGAGACCTCTTTTAATTATTTTTTATAAAACATTATTTTTGCGTACAGCTCTTTATTTTGTTTGAGGAGGTTGCGTTGTTCATCTGTAAAGCCCCACCAAATTTTCTGACCATACATTTCATAGATTTCTTTTTTCTTCGCTTCGTCAGTAGTGCTAGCGATTTCTTGAGCGCGCATCATAAATAAAGTTGCATAACTTGATTTTAGATTATCATCCATAGGAACAGCTTTGTCGAGCTCATTAAATTCTTTAGCAGCCATTTCTTTTGGATTTGGTGCTGCGTTTGCTGTTGCTGCTTTTTGTGCGTTAGCAGTTTGTAAAGCGATAAAAGCAAATAGTAAGTATGCTATTTTTTTCATAATGGTTTTATTTAATGAGTGCTAATATAAAGATTATTTCTCTAAAAACACAAAATTTAATTTGAAATTAGGTTAGTTGTACTGTTTTTGAATCCCCATCTACTACCACTTTTAGGAGTCCGATTTTACTGAGTCCTTTCATCGCAGCATCCCATTTTTTGCCACTTAATCCAGTCTTTTCCTTCAAAACCGATAGAAGTTGATGCTCTTCAGTTTTTAATAAATTGAGAATTAATTTTTCATCTTCGGTCAATTCCACTTGCTTTTTCTCCGGACGCATTTGTGGGAAAAATAAAACTTCTTGGATCGATGCATTATTGGTTAAAAACATAATCAAGCGGTCCATTCCAATTCCTAATCCCGAAGTTGGAGGCATGCCGTACTCTAATGCACGAATAAAGTCTTGATCGATAAACATGGCTTCGTCATCACCATTTTCGGCTAATTTTAATTGCGCTTCAAAGCGTTCCCGTTGATCGATTGGGTCGTTTAATTCAGAATAGGCATTGGCAATCTCTTTACCACAAACCATTAATTCAAAACGTTCGGTCAATTCGGGATTGTCACGGTGCGATTTGCAAAGGGGCGACATTTCTTTGGGGTAATCGGTAATGAACGTAGGTTGAATAAAATTACCTTCGCATTTTGCGCCAAAAATTTCATCAATTAATTTGCCTTTGCCCATTGTTTGATTGACTTCAATGCCCATTTCCAAAGCCGCTTCGCGCAATTCATTCTCTGATTTTCCGGTGATATCATAACCGGTGAATTTTTTAATAGCATCGGTCATTGTGATGCGTGCGTAAGGCGCCTTGAAATCTACATTGTGTGTCCCAAAAGTTGCTTGTGTAGTTCCGTTTACTTGTAGTGCACAATATTCCAGAAGGTTTTCGGTAAATTCCATCATCCAATGGTAGTCTTTGTAGGCCACATAAATTTCCATCGCTGTAAACTCAGGATTGTGAGTGCGATCCATACCTTCATTACGAAAGTTTTTAGAGAATTCATAGACGCCGTCAAATCCACCAACAATAAGACGTTTTAAATACAACTCATTGGCAATACGCATATATAACGGAATGTCTAATGAATTGTGGTGGGTAATAAAGGGGCGTGCGGCTGCTCCTCCTGGAATTGATTGAAGAACCGGAGTTTCTACTTCCATATAACCGGCTTGGTTGAAATAGGAGCGCATCGCATTGAATAATTTGGTGCGCTTGATAAATATTTCTTTCACTTCCGGATTGACCACTAAATCGACATAACGCATACGATAGCGTAATTCGGGATCTGAGAATTTATCATAAACAGTGCCTTCTTCGTCTACTTTTGGCATTGGAAGCGGTCGTAATGTTTTGCTTAATAAGGTAAACTGGTCGACTCGTATCGATTTTTCGCCAACTTTCGTAAGAAACAATTCGCCCACAATTCCAATAAAATCACCAAGGTCGGTTAATTTTCTAAAAACAGTAGTATATAATGTTTTGTCATCATTTGGACAAATAACATCGCGATTAAAATACAATTGGATACGGCCTTCGCTATCTTGTAATTCGGCAAACGCAGCCTTTCCTTGATCGCGAACACTCATTAAACGTCCAGATACAACTACCTTCTTACCTTCTACAAACGCTTCTTTAACTTGCTTTGACGTGTGGTCTACTGGAAAAAGAGATGCAGGATAAGGGTCAATGCCCAGCGCGCGCAGTTGATTAAGTTTGTCTCTTCGAATAAGCTCTTGTTCGGAAAGTTGCATAATTGAATTTTTAATTTGCAAAGATAACGTTTTGAAAAAAAGAATCAACTGTTCGATTTAATATTTAGCAGGTGTAATCCTGGTTGTGTATTGCGCGATTATGCTGGTGGTTTTGTATCTTTGTTTAATAATTTTAAAGGAACGCTTCTGCTGCTATGAATAAAAAAGTGAGACTCCAGAATTTAGGTTTAAAAGATTACAAACAAACGTGGGATTATCAAGAAAAGTTATTTGCGGCAATTGTTTCTGAAAAACTATCCAAGCGAACGCAGCCTTTGCAAGAAACATCCAATTATTTTTTGTTTGTTACCCATCCGCATGTCTATACATTAGGCAAGAGTGGCGATTTGTCTCATTTATTGTTAAGTGAAAAACAACTTGAAGCCAAAGGAGCGACATTTTACAAAATCAATAGAGGTGGGGATATTACCTATCATGGTCCTGGTCAAATTGTAGGCTATCCTATATTGGATTTAGAAAATTTTTTTACAGACATTCATAAATACCTTCGCTTGTTGGAAGAAGCAATCATTTTGGTGTTGGCCGATTACGGTTTAAAAGGTGAGCGGAGTGGAGGAGAGACGGGAGTTTGGCTGGGTGTAGGAACTCCATTTGCTCGAAAAATTTGCGCCATGGGAGTTCGCGCTAGTCGATGGGTAACCATGCATGGTTTTGCATTTAATGTGAATGCCGATTTGGGATATTTTGACCATATAATTCCTTGTGGAATTCGAGGTAAAGGTGTGACTTCGCTTCATGTTGAATTAGGTAGAGCGATCGACGAAGTTGAAGTTCAGTCAAAAATAGTAGCCTACTTTGCGGCTTTGTTTGAGGCGGAAGTAGTTTATGATTAAAATTCAAAATCCATTCGCAGTTGATCCGGAAGTAATCGGAAACTTTTGCGATGGTAGGGACTAATGCCATATTTTTTTATTGCTTCTCGGTGTTCTACAGTGGGGTAGCCTTTGTTTTTTTTCCAATTGTACATAGGGAATTCTTCATGGATTCGATCCATATATAAATCTCTGTGGTTTTTGGCCAATACAGATGCAGCGGCAATGCTCATATATTTAGCATCACCTTTGACGATTGTTTGATAGGGAATGTTTTGAATGGGTTGAAACCGATTTCCATCAACAATAATAAAATTGGGTATAGGTTGAAGTTGTACAATGCATTCCTGCATGGCTTTTATAGACGCATTCAAAATGTTGATTTCGTCAATTATTTTGGGTTCGAGGTGAACTACTGCCAACGAAAGTACTTGGGACTCAATGAGTGGTTGAATGGAAAAACGCGTTTTTTCAGAGAGTTGTTTAGAGTCGTTTAATGCTTCAATAAAAAAACCATCCTTTAAAATTACTGCTGCTGCCGTTACGGGTCCGGCTAAACAGCCTCTTCCAGCTTCATCCGTTCCGCATTCATGAAGATGATTAGAGAAATTAAATTGTAACATATATTAAGGATAAGATAGAATAGTTTTTAAACGCAACGAAATTAAAAGATTTTTGACTTCAATTGTGTTGCAATCACAAAGTTATCATTTCAGTATTGAACTTTAACAATTGTAAATGCTAATATTCTATTGTATTATTTGTTTATTTAATAAAAAATTAAGAAGTTTGCGGAATAACTAACTCAAATAAATTTAATATGAGATCTAAGTTCAAATGGATTTTTACGCTTTTTATGGCGTTATCATTGCAGTTTTCATTTGCACAAGAGAAAACTGTTACTGGTACTGTTACAGATGGTAAGGCAACATTGCCTATGGCCAATGTAAAAATTAAAGGTGCCAAAACGGGTATTCAAACTGACATGGATGGAAACTTTACTACTAAAGCAAAACAAGGTGATGTTTTGGTGGTATCCTTCTCGGGTTATGAGACCAAAGAAGTAAAAGTTACTTCTGCTACAACGTACAAAGTTGTACTTTCAGAAGAAGCTACAGTTTTAGGTGAGGTTGTAATCGCAGGTTACGACAGAAAAATTGCTAAACCTAAATCGACAGCTGCTACTGTAACAGTAACATCCGAGTCATTAGCAAACCGTCCAAACGTAACCGTATTACAGTCGTTGGCTGGTAATGCTGCAGGTTTGAACGTATTTTCATCATCAGGTTCGCCAGGTTCTGCGAAATTTGACCTTGTAATACGTGGTGTTGGTTCTGTTAACGCTTCTACGGAGCCTTTGTATGTTATTGATGGTGTGCCTACCAACTCAGTAGTGTTCCGTAACATCAACCCAGAAGATATTGAAGCTATGTCTGTGTTGAAAGATGCGGCTGCAACATCGGTGTATGGTAACAGAGGTGCGAATGGGGTAATCGTTATCAAAACTAAAGGAGGTAAATTTAACTCTGCTTTGAAAGTTAGCTACTCAGGTTCGTATGGGGTTTCTGAATTGCCAAATCACAAGTACAACTTGATGAACTCTCAACAATTATTAAGATTGCAAAGAGATCGTGGTGTAAGTGCTGGTGCAGGTCAGAATGCATTATTGTCACAACAATTAGGTTGGAATTTTGGTGATCCTTTAACAGACGCTCAAATTCAAAGTGCGCCAAACCAAAATTGGTTAGACGTGTTCTTTAGACAATCAACTACAATGAACCACAATATCTCATTAACTTCAGGGGGTGAGAATTTAAATCAATTTACGTCTTTTAGTTACACGGATCAAGATGGTATTGTTAACAATACTGATTTCCAACGTTTTACAATGCGTAATAACTTAAATGGTAAAAGTAACAATGGTAAGTTTACGTATGCTTCTAACTTTACAGCAGCATTTTCACAACGTAATCAGTTGAACCAAGAAACTAACTCAGGTATTGATAACAACGTAGTTCAAAACCCACTTTTAGGAGGGATTACTGGTGTTCCTTATTATTCAGCAAACTTCTATCCTGGTTCAGGACAAGGATTGTATGATTTGATTGGTACTGACTTCGATGGTGGTAACACAACTTTAGTATTGCAAGATTTATTGTTTGCTGGTAACCAACCTAACCGTTTTAAAGAGTTGAAATTATTAGGTAACATTAATTTAGCTTACAAACTAAGTAAATCATTTACTGTAGATACAAAATTAGGTGTGGATTACACGTATTCCAACCGTATGTTTGCTCGTGCACCATGGTCGTATTTAGCGATTGCGGTTAGAGAAACTCAAGCGTTACCATTCGGTGGTTTTGAATCAAGAACCAACGATCGTGACTTTAACTATACTTCAATTACAAGTTTGAAATATAACCGAATGTTTGGGAAACATACTGTTGATGCGGGTTTATATGCAGAATATATCAAAGCCTACCGTCAAGTAGAAGCTTCACAACAAAATGGTTTAGATTTATTGAACTATGCATTTGGTGCAGGTACAGGTTGGACCAACGTAGGTGCAAACTTTGCTCCATTACGTCCAACAACTTCAGCTGCTAAAAATATGGCGGGTATGTTCTCTTACTTTGCTAATGCTACTTATGATTATGCAGATAAATATGGTGTTGACGCAGTAATCCGTCGTGATGCAAGTTACCGTTTCATCGATGATAACCGTTGGGGTACTTTCTGGTCTTTAGGAGCACGTTGGAACATCAATAAAGAGAAATTTATGGATAACTCTGTTTTCAGCATGTTAAAATTAAGAGCTTCTATTGGTGTTCAAGGTAATCAAAACGTATTAGCAGCTGCTTATGGATCAAATCCATTGTATACTGCTTCTAACTTGGTTCGTGACTTGGCTGCTACTTCTACAGGTTATGGTAATACAGCAGGTTATGGTTTATCTCAATTCGGTAATAACGAATTACAGTGGGAAGAACAAAAAATGACTAACGTAGGTGTTGACTTTGCTTTGTTTAAAGATGCGTTGTCAGGTTCATTTGACGCGTATGACAGAAGAACAAACCAGTTGTATTTAAGTTCAGCATTAAGTGCTGCTCCAGGAGCGGGTAATTCAATTGCAGGTAATAATGGAAGCTTAAGCAACAGAGGTTTAGAATTATCTTTGCGTTATAAAGTGTTAAAAAATACTGCATTTAAAATGGAAGTTTTTGCTAATGCTTCTTACAACAAAAATGAATACAAAGATATTAAAGAACAAATTGGCGATTTAACTATTGAAACCAATGGTGGTTTAATTAGTGAATATTACTATGTTCCTTACATGGGTGTTAACCAAGCCAATGGTGAATTGTTGTTCTTAGATATCAATGGTAACTTAACTGAAAATCCAACGTTGAATGACCGAAGAATGTCAGGTAAAAACTTCGTTCCTGTTTATCAAGGAGGTTTCGGTTTCAATATGGATTACAAAGGTTTCTTCCTTGATGCTCAATGGAACTGGGTTAAAGATGTATGGAGATATGACTTCGCGTTAAGCTGGTTGTATGAGCCTTCTTATTTGACCGATAATAATATGTCTGTTGATATATTAAACGCTTGGACTCCTACCAATACCAATACCAATATTCCTTCTTTAGATGCGGTTAACTATTCTCAAGGTGGTGATTTATCAGATCAGTGGTTACGTGATGCGTCTTACTTGCGTTTAAGAAATATTAGTTTTGGATATACTTTTGATAAAAAATTATTGAAAGGTACAGGAATTAATGGTTTGAAATTATTTGTTCAAGGTGAAAACCTTTATACATGGACAAAATGGAGAGGATTTGATCCGGATGCTAGTGATTCTTCTAACTTAAGTAGATTCCCTGCTCCAAAAACGGTTTCATTCGGTGTTAACGTTGACTTTTAATAAATAAACAGATATGAAAAAAGTAAAATATTTAGCGCTTACCTTTGCTAGTGTAGCATTGTTGTCGCTTTCTTCATGCCAAGATGCATATGAAATTGTGCAGGATGGTGAGTTAAATGAGGAATCATTTAGAACTTTAGGTCAAATGGAGGCCTATTTGAGTGGTGTTTATGCAACGGTTTCTACAGGAAATGAAATCGGTTTTACAGGTGTATTTACTGACGAAACAGGTGTAGGACGCGGTAGTGGAGGTCAAAATTTTGCGACTCACCGTTTTATCGTCAATACTGCAAATCCTTATGCAGATGCAATTTGGTATGGTCAATACCGTACTATCAACCGTTGTAACCGTTTGTTAAAAATTTCAACACAAGTTGCAGTTCCAACAGATCCAGGAGAATTAGCGCGTTACAATTCTGCAATTGCTCAAGCACGTGCAATAAGAGCTTTTGCTTACATGCAATTGTTAACGTATTTCTCAACGGATATGACTAATGATAATGCTTTAGGAGTTATGTTTGTTGGTGATAATATTGCAGAGGCTTCAGATGAATATCCACGTTCATCTAACGGTGTAATCTTTGATGCAATGAATGCTGATTTAGAATATGCTTTCAACAACGTAATTGCCAATGTAAATGCTGGTACTACTCCGTATAAATATGTTTCTAAAAACATGATTAATGCATTGCGTGCACGTATGAATTTGTATAGAGGTAACTTTACTTTGGCTAAACAATATGCTGAATATGTGATTGCTAATGCTGGAGTTAACTTAACAGCTGCTACACCAATCCCAACAGGTACAGTAGGTTCTTCTTCTTGGAATACTTCATTCTATGGAGCTGCATCTACAAACCCTTACCGTAGAATGTTTGCTGATGCTGCAACAGGTGGTCAAGGTGAAATTGTATTCTCATTGTTGCGTCCTGCTGCAGGTACTTGGGAAAATATTGCTTCTCAGTTTACTACCAACACAACCAACGCTTCAGGTAGCCCATTGTTTGAGGTAGGTAGAAATTTATTTAACGAGTTAGGTGCATTACAAAACGATATCCGTCGTTATGCTAATGTTGACCCTACGTCTTTAATCAATCCTAATTATGCAACTGCTGTTGACTATTTGGATACAGATGTAATTGTTATCGATAAATATCCTGGTCAAACCGGTTTCCCTTTACGTAATGATTTAAAGGTTTTCCGTTTATCTGAAATGTATTTGATTTTAGCTGAATGTTATGCTAATGAAGGAAACTTAAACGGTTCAACAAATTCTGTTGCCTCTGTAATCAAAAGAATTCGTGATGCACGTCGCTACTCAGGTACTTTCGCTGAACCTACCTATGCTGATGCTACTGCTGCATGGAAAGCAATTATGGATGAGCGTCGTTATGAATTATGTTTTGAAGGACACCGTTATATCGATGTTAAACGTTTAGGTGGTAAAGCTAACGCTTCGATCACTCGTGATGCTACCGATGATATCATTACTAATGATTTAACGATTCCTTATAACGATTATCGTTTTACATTACCAATTCCTCAGTCTGAATTGAATGCTAATGGAGTAATTCGTTCGCAACAAAATCCTGGTTATTAATCAGTTTTTAAAAATATGTTAAGCCTCTCTGAAAAGAGAGGCTTTTTTTTTATATTTACCTCATGAAAAAGATTTATTTACTATTGGGTTTAGCGGTATTTACAGGGCTTAATGCTCAGACTCCCGCTCAGCGTTTGCAAATACAGAGGCATACAAATCCTATTGCAGCAGCGCAGTTAAAACAAAAAATTGATCAAAAAGCAAAAGTTTTTGAATCGATGCAGCATATCGTACCTACACTATTAAAACCACAACGGTTTGTGGATGGTCAACCCATTTATTTTCAAACGGATAATTTTTTCTCTGTTCGCTCGTTGCGTGCAGAAACGATGTATCCAGGTGGAACTTTAGGAATTAATGCAACAGGATTAGAGATTTTTGCAGGTGTTTGGGATGGAGGTAAAGTTTTAAACACCCATCAAGAATTCACAGGTCGAGTTATTTTAGGAGATGTTTCCAATACTTTAAGCACACATGCTACCCATGTTACCGGAACAATTTGTGCTCAAGGTATTCAGCCTTCTCGCAAAGGGTTTGCTTATCAGGCATATGTAAGAGCTTACGATTGGACAAGTGATGAAGCAGAAATGTTTGGATATGCTACAGATGGTTTTTTAGTGTCTAATCACTCGTATGGTAATATCGCTTCCTCATTGCAAGAATTTTATTTTGGAAATTATAATTCGCAATCGATAGAAGTAGATGATTTGATGAATACGTTTCCCTATTACCAAGTTGTAAAATCGGCTGGAAATGATCGGAGTACAACTACGCTAGCTCAAGTGAATAACAAAGCTGGATATGATTTGCTTTCGGGTGTTTCAACAGCTAAAAATGTATTAACTGTTGCAGCCGTTGATCAAGTATCAAATTATACTTCTCCTGCTAGTGTTGTGATGAGTTCTTTTAGTAATTGGGGTCCAACCGATGATGGTCGTATCAAACCGGATATATCGGCAATGGGAGTAGGTGTAAGTTCGTGTAGCTCATCTTCCAATACTGCTTACACATCGTTGTCGGGTACTTCAATGTCTGCTCCTGCCATTACAGGTCTCATTGTTATGTTACAAGATTATTATAATGATTTGAATGCTCAATTCATGCGTTCAGCTACGGTTCGTGGTTTGCTTTGCCAATCAGCGCGCGAAGCAGGTGATAATCCAGGTCCTGATTATAGTTTTGGTTGGGGTTTAGCGGATGGGTTTAATGCTTCTAATGTTATAAAAAATAACGGATCATCTACTTTAATTGAAGAAAATACGTTAGCAAACGGTGCTACTTTTTCCAAAACAATTCAAATTAATACAACACAAGATATCAATGTTGTTGTATCATGGACAGATCCAACGGGTACTGCAAATCAAAATAATGCTATTGACAACCGTACACCTAGATTGCGAAATAATCTTGATCTAAAAATTTTAAAAGATGGTATAACCTATTATCCTTGGAAGTTAGATCCTGAGTATCCTACCGAACCGGCTACTAATGTTACCGATAACAATGTCGATAATATTGAAAAAGTTCAAATTTTCAATGCAACACCCGGGGTGTATACCATTCAAATTACCCACAAAGGTTCTTTACAAGGGGGTACTCAAGATTATTCTTTGATAGCTTCTGCGTCAACTGGTTTGGCATTAGGATTAAATAGTATTCAAGCTGATAATGAATTTTTTGTGTATCCAAGTCCAGCCAACAATGAAATTCACTTTAATAATACTAAAGAATATGCTTTAGATGATGTATCGATTTATGATATCACAGGTAAATTAGTGATTGCTGCCGGAAAGGTAACCAATAACACCATTGATGTTAGCGCATTGCAAAGTGGAGTTTATATGGTGAAAATTACTTCACAAGGAACAAATTTCATGCGCAAGTTTACTAAAAACTAATTGATTTTTTTCTAAAATATAGTTTACGCCTTCTCTTATGAAGGCGTTTTTTTGCTGTATTTTTTTGTTAAAAAGAAGTTCACTCACAAACATTGTCTATTTTTGTCCTGTAAATATTTTGTATGATAAAGAGATTCATTCGTATCTTAATTTGTATCGGAATAGCTTGGACTAGCAAAGCACAGCAAACTGCTGAAAAGGCTAACAAAAGCATGATTAAATCCGCTGAGGAAAAAGCAAAAGAAGCCGCTCGAAAAGCGCCTATTTCTTGGTACAAAATCTATACAATTGAAAAAGACACTACCCTAGTTGATACCACACTTTCGTTAAAACGATTTTATCAATTCAACTATCTCCGTAAAGATCGTTTTGGTCAATTACAATATCCGAATGAAGGGCAAACCTACAACCGCTTAGATTTTGGACAAGAACGAAATTCTATTTTTCCTGAAATGGGTTACCAAGGTAAACATTACGCTTTTTTGGAAGCCGAAGATATTCGCTACTTTAATGTTCCTACGCCTTTTTCAGATATTTATTTTAAAACGGTTATGGAGCAAGGGCAAAGTGTTGATGCGCTTATTACCTTAAATACCTCCAAAAATTTTAATATATCAATTGCCTATAAAGGAATACGATCACTCGGAAAATATACCAACCAATTGGTCAGTAATGGGAATCTTCGATTGACTGCTTCCTACAAATTGCCTGCAGGGCGCTATGCTTTGAATATGCATTATGTGGGGCAGGATTTTCTAAATTATGAAAATGGGGGAATTACAACCACTTCCGATTTTGAAAATGGCGATGCGATATACAATAACCGTGCACGACTTCAAGTCTATCTCACCGATGCGCAATCCATTTTAAAAAGTAAACGTTTCTTTTTTGATCATGCCTTTCGAGTCAATCCCAAAGATGCGCAAAACAACTTGTATGTCATACAACGATTTAATTATGAGTACAAATATTTTGAATACAATCAAGCTTCACTTGGAACAACGCTCGTGCTCAATGAGGTGTCTACAACGTTTAACCGTTTTGGAGATGCGCAAGTAACGGCGTCTATAAATGATCAAGCGACCTATGATAAATTGTATAATCGTGCTGGAATTCAATATGAAAATAAATCTTTAGGTACCGTTCGATTTTTTGTAGAGAATTACAATTATAGTTTTGGCTATGACAATTCACGTACAATAAATTCATTGGTCATCCCGAAACGAATAGAGGCAACCATCAATACCCTAAGTGGTGAATATGAATACCGGAAAGGGTCGTGGAAAGGTTTTGTCAATTTAACCAATGCAATTTCAAAACAGTCAATTCGTAACCTTGAAGTAAAGGCCGCCTATGCCTTAAACGATAAAAATAATTTTGTCTTCCAATACCAAAATCAAAGCAAATTACCCAACAATAATTATATCCTTCAACAAAGCAGTTACAACAATTACAATTGGAACAACAGTTTTAAAAACGAAAAATACAATACGCTTAAAGCAGAAGCCAATACGCAATGGGTTCACGCAACGCTTCAAGTAGCTACTATCAATGATAAATTGTACTTTCAAGATGTCCAAAATGTTCCCAATCAACAATTGGTTACACCCCATCAATTTTCGGGGACTATCAATTATCTATCCTTGAAAGTGGACCGAGATTTTAAATTCAAAAAGCTCGGATTTGACCTTACGGCTTTGTACCAAAAAGTAGATCAGAAGCAATTAATACTCAATGTACCCGAACTTACCGCGCGTTCGAGTGTTTATTATCATAGCTATTGGTTTAATAAAGCGATGTATGTGCAAACCGGACTAACAGCGAATTACTTCACAAAATACTATGCCAACGACTATAATCCAGTTTTGGGAGAATTCTTTGTTCAAACGCAAAAAGAAATCGGAAATTTTCCGGTAGTAGATGTGTTTTTTAATGCACGCGTACGTCAAACACGTATTTTCTTTATTGCCGAACATGTAAATTCTTTGGTCAGTAAAAATAATTTCTATGCTTCTCCAAGTATGCCCTATCGCGATTTTATTATTCGCTTTGGTTTTGTTTGGAACTTTTTCCAATAAGTATAGAATTCAATTCTTCATAAAAACCAGTGTGCTCGATTTTACAAAGTGCAAATCGTATAGTCAAATCGAAGCTGTTTTTATTAACTAACTGCAATTAACTATCTTTGCGGGTATAATTTAAGTAAAATGAACTATTCAGAAAATATATTAGGAACCATCGGGAATACACCACTAGTAAAGTTAAACAAAGTGGTCGAAGGAATCGATGCATTGGTTTTAGCCAAAGTAGAAACCTTCAATCCGGGAAATTCGGTCAAAGATCGTATGGCCTTGAAAATGGTAGAAGATGCCGAAGCTGATGGGCGATTAAAACCGGGTGGAACGATTATCGAAGGTACTTCTGGAAATACCGGCATGGGTTTGGCTTTAGCTGCGATTGTGAAAGGCTACAAGTTAGTCTGTGTAATTTCTGATAAACAATCCAAGGAAAAAATGGATATTTTACGTGCCGTTGGTGCTAAAGTAGTGGTTTGCCCTACCGATGTAGAGCCCGATGATCCACGGTCGTATTATTCAGTTTCTAGACGCCTTGCCGAAGAAACACCAAACGCTTGGTATGTAAACCAATACGACAACCCAAGTAATGCTCAAGCGCACTATGAACAAACCGGTCCTGAAATTTGGGAGCAAACGGAGGGTAAAATTACTCATTTTGTAGTTGGTGTAGGAACCGGAGGCACCATTTCAGGGGTAGCACGTTATTTAAAAGAGAAAAATCCAAACATCAAAATTTGGGGAATTGATACTTACGGTTCGGTGTTTAAAAAATACCACGAAACTGGAATCTTTGATGAAAACGAAATCTACTCCTATATTACCGAAGGAATAGGGGAAGATATTTTGCCTAAAAACGTTGATTTTAGTTTGATTGACGGATTTACAAAAGTAACCGATAAGGATGCGGCTGTTTATACACGTAAAATTGCGTTGGAAGAAGGAATCTTCGTTGGAAACTCAGCAGGTTCTTGTGTGAAAGGACTTCACCAATTAAAAGAGCATTTCAAGCCCGAAGATGTAGTTGTTGTTTTATTTCACGATTCTGGAAGTCGGTATGTTGGAAAAATGTTCAACGACGATTGGATGCGCGAACGCGGTTTCTTGGAGGATGAAATTACAACGGCTGAAGATGTGATTAAAGCACATTTAGACAAACCATTAGTAGTTGTTCGTACCGAAGAATTGGTGTCGCATGCAATTGATCGTATGCGTAAATATAAAATCTCTCAAATTCCAGTTATCGATACTTCTGGTTTTGTGGGTTCTGTGGATGAAACGGATTTATTCCGGAGTTATGTTGTCGACAAAAATGTAGCCAACAAACCCATTCGTGAAGTTATGGGTCAACCGTTTCCTGTGGTAAAAGCCGCTACCCCTATTGAAGAAGTTTCCAAGCTTTTCTCCAAAGACAGTCAGGCCGTATTAGTCGAACTCCCCAATACAAAATACCATATTATCACCAAACACGATATTATCGGATCGATTAAATAAAACCATAAGACTGTCCCTTAAGACAGTCTTTTTTATTTTCCGAGCAGCACCCCCGAAACATTCCAAGCGCTAAAGCTGGTTCCTTCAGGTGCACCTTGGGGGATAAGCACTTGAATCGAATGCTTGCCTGCGTTCAATTTGCCCAAATCGATATAGTAAGGATAGGTAACCATGCCCGGACACCAGTTGGACCGACTGTAGTCCGATGAAGACAACCCGTTGGCAAAGTTTCCTGAAGCAGGATTAAATAAGCGATATGAACCACAGTCTTCTCGCCATGGAGTTACTTGAAAAATTGTTTTTCCATCCAAAAGAATCGTATTTTTTTTCGGCACAAATTCGTCTCCATTTTCCCAGCCACCGTGTCCGGTTGTGAGGTACCGTAAACGAGCATTTTCGATGTCTTTTTCTACTGTAAATTCAACAACTAATCCTTTTTCGTGATTAAATAGTGTACCGTATTCTTGGCCTGCCATTTCCATAATATTTACAGTATTAAACAACGGCATTACAATCCCGTGTCGATTTTGTGCTCCTTCTTCAGGGTGAATCGTAATATTCATCGAAATTTGATGTCCACCATTGTCATAATTCCCAATAAAAACACCAACATAAACTTCTTTTCCGGAATAACTTGAAACCAATTCGCTAATATCTTGACGATAAGGAACTTGGGTGTGCCATGTTTTGTCTTTTAATTCGATGTGATTGTATTTTTGAATTCCAAAGGGCGTGAAAAAACGCATTAATTCAATGAGGGGTTCAAATTGTGCAGTTGCAACGATTCCTTGGTATTTTTTTCCGTTTCCATTCTCATAAATCGGCAGGCTTTGCGCACCTTGTGTTAAACCTTCCCACATCGAAAGTTTTTTATCGCTTGGAATTAGAAATACCGAGCCGGTACGATCATAAGCATCACCATTAGATTGCTCAATTAAATCTAAAAAGACTTGACTTCCCTTTGCTATTTCGGGAAACTTTAGTTTTTTAACGGCAATCGTACCGTTAGCAAACCGGAATACACTATCCGTTGATTTTGAGTTTTCTGAGAAATTGATTAGTTGGTTCTTAATTATGGGAATTGTAATAAACCGACTTTTCCATAATTGATCACGATAGCTCAATAAATCCATTGGTTTTTGACCAATATCAAGCGATACAGGTTTTTTCCCTTTTTCTTTTTCTATTTGGATAGCCGTAGTATAAAAATTGCCATTGCGGCCAATTTCCAATACTAAACCTAGATTTTGCCCCAAAGTAGAAGGACCACCTTTCACTCCCAAAGCATCGGTATACCACAACTCAATCGTATTTGAGTTGATTGTAGTTTTGGCTTTTTTACATCGATAGCCAAGAATGGTTTTTGTCTCGGGGAGGAATTCAAACGTTTGTTTTTCTAGTGAAGTGCTGTCAACGGTTACGACTGAACGCTCTTTGTTTAGATAAGCTTTTTGGAAGATCTTTTGCGTAGAGCGTTCCACAAGTATTTCTTCATAAGGAAAGGGTGCTTGTTGCTCCGTACTGTTTTTTGAAGAAATTAATGTTGCTTTGGAATCAGTAAATACAAGGATTAAATCTTGCGGTTGGATAACTTTTCCATTGGATGTTTTTTGATAGGTGATCGTATACGATTGTCCAAATGCCATTTGAATGCCAAGAAAACCGATTAAAGCTAATTTTTGCATGAAATTGTTTTTTACAAAGATAAAAATTGCGATCATTAAATGATTTTTTTAAATTCGTGGTTTCGATTCCATTTAGATTAGTATATGCCTTATGAAAGAAGATTTTTTGCACTATGTGTGGCGTTTCAAATGCTTTAACGTTAACCAATTGTTTACCATAACAGGTGAGTCTATTCAACTCCTACAAACCGGTGATTACTTACAAACCGAAGGGCCTGATTTTTTTAACGCACAATTAATTATTGGATCCCAAAAATGGGCGGGAACCGTAGAGATTCATCTCAAGTCCTCCGATTGGTATGTACACCATCACGAAACCGATTCCAATTACGATAATGTCATTCTACATGTTGTTTGGGAGTATGATTTACCGGTTTACCGAACTAATAATTCCGAGATACCGGTTTTGGAGTTGCAACACCGAGTTGATCCAGCGTTGATTCAAAATTATCACCATTTGCTTTTACGAAAAGAATGGTTGCCCTGTGAACAGCATTTGTCATCAATTCCCCAATTTGTCCTATACAATTGGTTGGAACGCTTGTATTTTGAACGCTTGGCACAAAAAGCAATTCCGGTACTACAATTATTAAAGGCCTATAAAAATGATTGGGAGTCAGTTCTGTTTGTACTTTTGGCCAAAAATTTTGGATTAAATACCAATGGGGATGCATTTTTTCAAGTGGCACAATCCATTCGTTTTTCTCAATTTTGTAAAGAAGCAGTTGAAGTCCATCAAATCGAAGCTTTACTGATGGGACAAGCTGGAATTTTGCCCGAAAGCCCTTTGGATACCTATACCCAAGATTTGTGTGCACGATATGATTTTCTTAAGCTCAAATATTCGATGCAAGCACCCAATATACGGATGCAGTATTTTAAATTACGTCCCGATAATTTCCCGACTATTCGGTTGGCACAATTAGCAATGGTATATCATAAACGGCAACAGTTGTTTCAGGCGGTTTGGAATTGTAAGGTGTTAACAGACTTTGAAAAATTATTTCACGTAGGGGTTAGTTCGTATTGGGAAACCCATTACACCTTTGATAAGCCCTCCAGAAAGAAAAGTAAGCAATTGTCTAAATCATTTATTTACTTGCTTATAATCAATACCCTAGTTCCATTAAAGTTTGCTTATGCACAACATTTAGGAAAATTTGATGCAGATGCCCAATTGGTAGTATTACAGAAAATTCCACCAGAATCCAATACTGTAATTGACAAATTTGCACACTTGGGGATACAAGCGCAACATGCACAACATTCGCAAGCATTACTTGAATTAAAAAAATCCTATTGTGATTTAAAAAAGTGCCTGAATTGTGCAATCGGCACAACCTTGTTAAAAACAAATCGCTAACTTTGAAACAGAAAACAAATGGATCAAATGATTACTAATCTTCGTCATTTTTTTGAACGACACGGCTTTTATGTGTGTTCGCGCTTGGCCGATAAATTAGGGATGCGTGCTACCAATGTGCGGTTGTTCTTTATTTACATTTCTTTTGTGACGGCAGGATTAGGATTTGGTTTGTATCTTACTTTGGCTTTTATACTCCGGTTAAAAGACTTGGTACGCGGCAAACGATCCTCGGTTTTCGACCTATAATCGTATGAATTTTTCATTTATTCGCCAATTAACTCATTTTACAAAAAGTCAACGCCTTGGAATTCTTAGCTTAGGCCTATTCGTTATAGCTTTTCAGTTTATTTATTTTTCAGAGATTTTTGCTCCAAAACCAATCCCAATTTCTCCCGAAGTGAAGCAATGGTTAACAGACCAAGCAGATCAAGATACTTTGGTGCAACAATCAGAAAACTATATAATTTATCCATTTAACCCCAATTTTTTAAATGCGTATAAAGCTTATAAATGGGGAATGTCGGGGAAGCAATTTGAACGTTTGCAGCAGTTTCGTAAGCAAAATAAATATGTAAACTCAGCTGCCGATTTTCAAAGTGTTACACAAGTGTCTGATTCGGTTTTACAAAAAATGGCCCCGTATTTCAAATTTCCAGCATGGGTTACCCAAAAGAAAAGCCGCAACGATGCATTTGAAAATCTACCTAAAAAACAGCCCATTTTGAAGAAAGACCTCAATCGTGCAGCCGTAGAGGATTTTATTGCGATACGAGGCATTGGACCCGTTTTGGCAGAACGAATCATAAAGTACCGCGCTCAATTGGGCGCATTTGTAGCTTTAGAGCAATTGGATGAAGTGTATGGCTTAAATCCAGAAGTTCTTGAAGCGTTGCAACTTCATTTTGAAATTCAAACGCCACCTGAATTGGTTAAAATCAAGATTAATGAGGCGACAATCAAAGCATTAGGTCAGTTTCCTTATTTTCGATACCCAGTTTCTCGAAATATAGTTGCTTACCGCAGTATGAATGGCGCAATTACACAAGATAAATTAACAAATGTCAAAGGAATAAATTTGGACAAAATTAGAATTATTGCGCTATATTTGGAATTCTAAAAATATACCTTAAAAAAACAAATTATAATGAGTTCAGTATACTT
Source organism: Flavobacterium sp. (assembly GCF_027484945.1). GTDB lineage: Bacteria > Bacteroidota > Bacteroidia > Flavobacteriales > Flavobacteriaceae > Flavobacterium. The sequence continues at coordinate 3,723 of NZ_JAIXRZ010000053.1, read as the reverse complement.
TACCGAAGAGCATGAATTGTTTCGCGCAAGTTTTAAAGATTTTTTGCAAAAAGAAGTAGTGCCGCATATTGAAAAGTGGGAGAAGACAGGCACTATCGAGCGTTTTATTTGGAAGAAATTTGGTGAAATGGGCTTCTTCGGATTGCGTTATCCGGAAGCGTATGGCGGAATGAATCTCGATTTGTTTTATACGGTTGTGTTTTTGGAAGAATTGCAAAAAATTCATTCCTCTGGATTCGCAGCCGCCATGTGGGCTCACGCGTATTTAGCGATGACTCATTTGAATGCCGAGGGAAGTGAGCGTATTAAACACGAATATTTAGCGCCAAGTATCGCCGGAGATAAAATAGGTGCTTTGTGTATTTCCGAACCTTTTGGTGGAAGTGATGTGGCCGGAATGAAAACTACGGCAGTTAAAAAAGGAGATAAATATGTTATCAATGGTTCGAAAACATTTATAACCAATGGAGTTTATGCCGACTATTATGTTGTTGCAGCGAAGACGAGTCCGGAAAAAGGAAACAAAGGAATTAGCATCTTCTTAATGGATACCAATGTGCCGGGTGTTTCGGCAACAAAGTTGGATAAGTTGGGCTGGCGCGCTTCAGATACTGCTGAGATTGCATTTGACAATGTTGAAATACCCCTAGAAAATTTGATGGGAGAGGAAGGTAAAGGTTTTCCATATATTATGCAACACTTTGCTTTAGAGCGTTTAGTGATGGCAATTAATGCCCATGCCCGTGCAGAATACGCACTCGATTACACAATAGATTATATGTCCAAACGAGAAGCGTTTGGAACTACCATAAATAAATTTCAGGCCTTGCGTCATACCTTGGTTAATCATGCTACGGATGTAGAACACTGCAAAATTTTTAACTATGCTGCTACCGCCCGTCTAAACAAAGGTGAATATGTTGTTAAAGAAGCGACGATGGCCAAATTGAAATCAACCAAAGTAGCTGACGAAACAATATACAGTTGTTTGCAAATGCTCGGAGGTTATGGATATATGGAAGAATATCCGCTAGCGCGTTTACTTCGGGATAGTCGTTTGGGGCCAATTGGTGGTGGAACTTCAGAAATTTTGCGCGAGATCTTATCGAAGATGATTATCGACCAAAAAGATTACCAGCCGGCGGTTAAGGAATAGAAAGATTAGCACGAATTGCGTGAGGGGTGGAAGCGAAAAGCCCGGCTGCGGAGCAACGGACTTCTAGCGTACGACCCGACCCCGACTGTTGCGTAATGCGACACCAAAACGACTTTTCGGGGGCACGCCAAAATTATTTTTAAATTTTATAATTTTAAATTCAAAATTATGATTATCTTTGCGCCCACTAAATGAAAGGAGGTGTCCTGCTTATGTTAATTATACCTATTAAAGACGGAGAGAACATTGATAGAGCTTTAAAGCGCTACAAAAGAAAATTTGATAAAACCGGAACTGTACGTCAGTTGAGAGCGCGTCAAGCGTTTACTAAGCCATCCGTGGTGCGTCGTGCGCAAATCCAAAAAGCGCAATATATCCAAGGATTGAGAGATGCGATGGAAGGATAGTCATTAGTTCCTATTGAAATACAGCTGCTGTAAGGAAGTTTTTATAACTTTGTTACAGCAGTTTTTTTATGGATTATATAAAAGCTTTTCACGATTATTTAGCATTGGAAAAAAAGTATTCTCCCCATACGGCTTTGGCTTATGAGACGGATTTACTGTATTTTCAAAACTACCTAGTGGGGGCCTATGATACAGATGATTTGCTTGCCGTTCAGTATCCAATGGTTCGAAGCTGGATTGTGAATTTGATCGATGATGGAATTTCGACCACATCGGTTAACCGTAAAGTAGCTTCTTTAAAAGCTTTTTACAAATTTTTATTGAAGGTCGGTCAGTTGAACGCAAGTCCGTTGCTCAAGCATAAAGCATTGAAAACACCAAAAAAGGTACAGATTCCATTTTCAGAGAAGGAATTGGATTTGGTGTTAAATCAGTTGCATTACCCTGAGGGGTTTGAAGGTGTTCGCGATAAATTAATTATTGATTTGTTTTATACAACGGGAATTCGTAGGGCCGAATTAATTGGATTGCAAATGAATAACGTAGATTTAGCAACGGGTGTGATGAAGGTTTTAGGAAAGCGAAACAAGGAACGTATTATCCCATTATTACCAATTATACTAGAAGAGATTCGAGGTTATTTAAAGGAACGTGCTGGTTTAGAATCGATTATTGATGAGGGCTATTTCTTTTTATTGTTAAAAGGCGTTAAATTAAACGAATCGTTTGTATATCGGTTGATAAATACGTACTTTAGTAATGTCTCTGAGAAAGTAAAAAAGAGTCCGCACGTGCTTCGGCATACGTTTGCGACCCATTTATTAAACAAGGGGGCCGATTTAAATTCAGTAAAAGAGCTTTTAGGGCATTCGAGTTTGGCGTCAACGCAGGTATATACGCACAATAGTTTGGCAGAATTGCAAAAAGTGCATGGTACAGCGCACCCCCGAAACCGGAAGTAGCTCATAAGTGTAACCTTAAAAATGAGAAGTATGAAGGTAAATGTAAATGCTGTTAATTTTACAGTAGATCGTAAATTGGTTGATTTTATTCAGGTGCGATTCGATAAGTTGGATAAGTTTTACGACAAAATCGTCTCCTCTGATGTTTTTTTAAAAGTTGATAATACTAGTGAAAAAGAAAATAAGATGGCGGAGGTGAAAATTCTTGTGCCAGGTGATGATTTGGTAGTGAAAAAGCAATGCAAGTCATTTGAAGAAGCAATTGAATTGTCTGCTGAATCACTGGAGCGATTATTGGTAAAACACAAAGAAAAAATCCGCTCCTATAGTTGATTAAATTTTTTTAAAAAAAATATTTTGATAGAAAAATAAATTCCCTACATTTGCAGTCCGTTAGAAATAGCGGACTTTTTTGTTATTTATTGCCGGTGTAGCTCAGCTGGCTAGAGCAGCTGATTTGTAATCAGCAGGTCGTGGGTTCGAGTCCCTCCATCGGCTCTTTGAAATTATGTGGTTGTTGAAAGGTAAATGATAGCCGTTTTCTTTATAGAAATGGTTTAATCTAAAGGTGTTTTTTTAATAAAAACCTAAACTTCAGCAACGTTGACATACTGAAAATACTGTTTTAGCTTTTAGCTAAAGCTTGGCTAGGGGAGATACTCAAGCGGCCAACGAGGGCAGACTGTAAATCTGCTGGTTACACCTTCGCAGGTTCGAATCCTGCTCTCCCCACAAAATTTTTTAAAAAGAATTTTTGTGAAGTTTACTTCGATAAAAATTTGTTTAAAAAATTTAGTAAGGGTCTCCCTTACGGATCACCGACCAACGGGAGGTAATCCCTACAGGAGTTGAAAACGACCAACGGGAGGTAATCCCAATAAGTGATGAAAACGACCAAAAGGAGGTAATCCTTTAATTAACAAATGAAAAGACCGACCGCAGGGAGGGTTGAAAAATAAAAAGGATTGATTGATGCGGTTAAGCAACGGCAATCCCTTTAAAAATCTGCCGGTGTAGCTCAGGGGTAGAGTGCTTCCTTGGTAAGGAAGAGGTCACGGGTTCAAATCCCGTCATTGGCTCAAATTTGAATTATTTGAACACTAATAAATATAACTAAGTTTTAAAAATTAATTAAAATGGCAAAAGAAAATTTTAGTCGTACCAAGCCACACCTTAATATTGGTACGATTGGTCACGT
>NZ_JAIXRZ010000067.1 GCF_027484945.1 Flavobacterium sp. | reverse complement strand
TCATTATTACAGAAAGGAACATTGGAAGCAATAGGATTAGAACTGGTTTGCGCATCGGTTAAGGTCAAATGGAACGAAACCTGAACGCTAGGATCGGTTGTAATCTCCGGAATCTTTGTCCCTAAAACAAAGGTACACGCAACACCATCGTTGTTATCGTCGCAAACAATATATGGTGTGGGGGATGTGGCTGGGGGAGCAGGAACTATGGTTATCGATTGTGTTACACTAGCTGCGCATTGACCCGAGGAAGGAGTAAACGTATAAGTATTACTCGAATTGGGAGTGTAAGTTGGCGACCAAACTCCGCTTATACCATTTAATGAAGTAGACGGTAATGGAGATGTTAATCCGGGACATTGTGTAGAACTAATAGAAAAGCTAGGTACAATAGAATTGTTAATTACACTAACGGTCATTGTTTGCGTTGCTGCGCATTGATTAATTGTAGGTGTAAACGTATATGTTGTTGTTGCTGTATTATTAGGAGCTGGCGACCAAGTGCCTGTAATTCCATTGGTTGAAGTTGTGGGTAAAGTTGGAAAAGGAGTATTAACACAAATCGGAGCTATTGGTGTAAATACAGGAGTAATTAAAGGTGTAATGGTTACAGTCAACTGGGTGTTATTGGCACATTGCCCTGAAGTTGGTGTAAAAGTGTACGAAGTCGTTGATGTGTTATTAAAAGCCGGTGACCAAGTGCCTGTAATTCCATTGGTTGCAACAGAAGGAAGTGGATTTGCAGTTGTTCCGATACATAGTGGTGCTATTGTATTAAAAGTGGGGGTGACTTTTGGAGTGATAGGAATGGTTAGTGTTGTTGTATTTGCACATTCGGTTCCTAAAGGCGTAAAAGTGTAGGTAGTAGTGGTAGTATTGTTTATGGCTGGAGACCAGGTTCCATTAATTCCATTTAATGAAGTAAGTGGAAGTGGAGGGATTGCTGTGCCAGCACAAACCGCTGCAACCGGAGTAAATGTTGGATTCACAGGTGCATTAACCGTAACGGTGAATGAAGTAGTTACTGCACATGCTCCAGAAACAGGAGTGAAGGTATAAGTTGTAGTGCCTAAAAGTGCTGGGTTAATCGATGCAGGAGACCAAGTGCCTGAAATCCCATTATTTGAGGTGGTTGGTAAAATAGGTTGGGTAATTACGGTGTTTTGACAAATGGTTAAATTGCCTTGTGAAAATGTAGGAGTAATGAAAGGATTAACTACAACAGTCATTGTGGTTGTTGAATTTGCACATGAACTGTTGATAGGAGTAAAAGTGTAGGTTGTCGTTGTTGTAAAATTAGGTGCAGGTGACCATGTACCCTGTATACCATTAGTGGATGTTGTTGGTAAATTAAATGATGTTCCTGAACATATTGGACCAATAGGGGTAAAAAGTGGAGTTATCAACGGATTAATGGTAACACTGATCGTTTGTGGGTTAGCACAAGGAAATAGAATCGAATCTGGAGTAAACACATAGGAGCCCGAAGTTGTATTACTTACAACAGAGGGCGACCATGTACCAGAAATACCATTGGGTGAAGTGGTTGCTAAAAGAGGGGCAGTGCTGTTTTGACAAATACTATAACTTGAAGGAAAATCGGGAGTCACTATGGTTGCACATGTGGTATTGCAAGTAACGGTCATCGGTGCAACGCATGAAACACCATTGGCTTGAATCGTAAACGTTACCGAGGTTCCCGGAGTTAATCCCGTTACAGTGAAGTTTGATGGAGCTACCCATGTTCCAGTAACAGGCGTACCTCCCGCAATTGTATAGGTGTACGTGAAATTCGTTTGTCCAACGTTACTAAAACCAAAATTCAATGAAGTTGGAGTAGTATTTGGGCTTGCAAAGTCACAAAATAAATTTAATGACGGACCCGTATTGGCAATCACCACGGTTATGGGTACCCGAGTGCTTTCACACCCTGCAATTGTCTGACTAACATAATAGGTGAAAGTGCCCAAAGTACTAGTTGAAGGAGTGGGAGCTAAAGATGAGGCTGTTCCTCCCGTGGCATTTGTACCGTACCAATTTAATGTCCCTCCAACAGAAGGTGCAGCATTTAATGGAGTTGCTACTGCATTTTGACAATAATTAACCGGGGAAGTGACAGTTGGAGTAGGTACTGTAGTGAAATTTATGGTTACTGTCGCGTTTATCGATAGTCCACAAATATTCGTAGCTGTTAGGGTTAAAACAACATTACTGCCGGTAGTTGGAAGCGTATAAGTGGGATTTAAAATTGTCGTTGAGCTAAATGTTCCCGATGGAGCACTCCATTGAATCGATTGATAGCCTTCAGCATTTCCAGATAAAGAGATAACTGAACCCCGACAAGCAGTTTGCGTTAGCCCTGCATTTACGGTAAACGGTTGAACAGGAGCTAAGCAACCTGAATTTGTATAAGTTGGAATTCCGGTAGGAGTAAAGTTTACGGTTGCTCCATCTTGATCGGCAAGGGCCCCACCATATCCACCTTGCGTATTTACCAACAAACTTCGTTCATAACTTACAGAATCTGTACACGATCCACCAAACGTTAGCGTTAATGTTCGCAGGCCGGGAACCGTATTGTAATTGGCAAAGTGACTACCAAAATTGGTTGTGTTATTTTGGAAAATCATGTAAACGGTGGTGGTTAAATTTGCAAATGAATTGAATGTCACATTCACATTTTGACTTGTTACGAGAAGCACTGTAGCGTTAGCAGGTAGCACACCTCCGATGGGTTCTAGAATTTGACCACAATTTCCAGCATTAACAATACTAGCGTTTAATTGGGCTACTTTCGCTGCGGTAGTAGCATTTTGTACAATTCCGCCCCATAGATTGTTGGGCCAATTAACCGACAAATTAGCTGTGTTTAAAGCAGTTGGGCCCACTTTGAAGCGCACCATTTCGTTAAATCCTTCTTCGTTTGAGGGATTGGTTGGTGAACAAGCATCGACCAAGATACTTTCAATTTCAAAACATTGACTTAGTGCCGTTGGACTTATTGATAGAATAAGTGTTAAAATTACTAAGCGCAAATAATTTTGTAAATTCATGGAAATCTGTTTTGTAAAGGGATTCAAATTTACGTAAAATTCCCGATGTGCTCTTGAATGGTGGTTAAAATTTCGTTATAATTCAGTAGTGATTTTAGGTAGTTTAACAGGATTAAATCTAGGATATTGAAAAAACGAACTTAAGGATGAAAATTGATTTAGTCCATTTTAAATTATTTTAATTTCATCCTAATCGAAATATTAAGTAATGATTAAATTTTCTAATATTGAATTGTTGTATTTTATTTGTTTCCCTATTTAATCATTTAAAAACAGTAATTTATTATATAATCATTTTGAATAAATCGGATCAATTATTTAACTTAAATCGATGGCTTCTTATATTCATTTATTTATGTGTAATTTACCAAATAAATAAACTTAATAATTAAATTAGCGTTAAAATACTATAAAATAGCACGTTATGAAAAATCAATTAGAAGCTTTAAATGAGGTAATTCATAATTTTTCCGAAGCGGAAGAAGAACGGGTGGATGAAAATCGTTTTCCATATATTTTCTCAAAGGCATGGAGTTATTTGAAAATCGGTCCAGAAAAATACAGAAAAAATGATGCTTTTTCTCAACCTCCATTAGATTTTGATGATGAAGACTTAGAAGTATTGGCCAATGGATGTAGACAAGTACTCCAAGGAATAGGATTAACTAAAGAAAAACCATTTTCGGGATTAGATGTGATGGGATTCAGTGCATTATTTAGAATGTTTCATTTCGAAAAATCCAACAGAAAAACCTATTACAACTATACTCACAACTCAAAAAGAGGCGTTTTGGATGAAATTACATTAACTCATGTTATAGATAACACACAAGTGGTATATTATAATTTTTGTGAATACCCAGAAATTGATTAATTATATTGTGAACTTAATATTGATGAAAAATTTGAACTAACAAAAAATTAGCAAATTTATTCGTCGAAAAATCAGCATTACTTTATCATCCTCAATGTTGTGAGCCCTAACATAATATATAAAAAACAAAAAAACCATCAAGCGCACTTGTGGTTTTTCCCTATTTATAACATTGTGGGGAGAGCAGGATTCGAACCTGCGAAGGTGTAACCAGCAGATTTACAGTCTGCCCTCGTTGGCCGCTTGAGTATCTCCCCAACGCTTCTAGCGGTAGCAAATATAGAAACACTTTTGCGCTTTACAAATCAATTTAATGAAAAAATAGATAAAAAAAACTAATCATTTGACTTACAACACAAAGGAAAATTATGGGTTTAAAAGTTCTTGTATTTTTTTACGTAATCCTTCGCCCGTAAGTCCTTTTGCCACAACATTGCCTTGGCGATCCAATACATAGGTACACGGAATTTCCTCCACTTGATATTGAAGTGCAATGGGGTCTTTCCACCCTTTTAAATTTGATAATTGGGTCCATGTGATCCCGTCTTTTTGGATTGCTTTTTTCCAGGCACTTCGATCTTCATCCAACGAAACGCCTACGATATTTAAACCTTTACTTTGGAATTCAGCATACATTTTAACCAGGTTTGGATTTTCACGACGGCACGGATTGCACCAAGAAGCCCAAAAATCAATTACGGTCACTTTTTTACCTAAAACTTTATTTAATTCCACTGTTTTTCCTTCGGGGTCATTGGCTGTAAAATTGGGAGCGGATTGGCCAATTGCTACCGGAGTTGAATTGCTAGCGGCGCTCTTTGAGGATTCCAACATTTTGATTCGGGATTGAATTGCTTCTCCAATTTTTGTTGTTTTGAGTTTGGAATCAATACGGTTAAAGTCCTTTTTTATCGATTGAATCGCAGTGTCTCCGCTAAATACACGTTGTTGTAAAACCAAAATGGATATAAAACTTTTCGGATTTTTAGAGGGGAAAGCGAGCACATAATCCAATTTCTTTTTGTTCAATGCAAATGCTTTATTCATTAATGCATTTACCGTTGCTGTGTCCTTTTCTTTTACCGCTTTTTGATATTTTGCTTTGTTTTGTGATTGGTATTGAAATACACAATTCTCAAAAGCCAAATAGGTCGTGTTGAATTGTTGGAGTTGATCGTTATTGGGTGTGCCACCAACCGTTGTCGATTCGGTTGGAGAATTGGCTATATGCACTTTTATTGTTCCGGGTTCTGCGATAAAACTTAAGCCCGAATTACTCCCTTTTGCTGTGATGTAATACATATCCAACTCGCTTGCATCGCCTTCAAATGTAAAGGTTCCATTTTCAACTTCGGTTGAGTCAATTGTAGTAATTTCACCTTCCTCATTTTCATGCCGAAGATATATTTTCGATCCATTACGTTGGGAAGAAACCGATCCTTCTATTGTAAATGTATCGGATGTATTACAAGCAAATAAAAACATTGTTAATACGAGGCAAAGGGCTATTTTTTGAAATAGTTTCATTGTATGATTTTTGTCAAAAATACGCCATATTTTTTTAGGGATACTTCTCGAAAAGTTTATTTTGCTGCAGTTTACCGTTTTTACGCGTATCTTTGTTTTAGAATTAACGAAAATGACGTATCGAATTATAGCTATTGCCGCCTTTTTGTGGGGTTCATTAGTGCATGCCCAACTTGTAATTAACGAACTCGATGCCGATACTCCAAGTACCGATGTAAAAGAGTTTGTTGAATTAAAATCGGTAACTCCCAACATGCCTTTGGATGGGTATTGTTTGGTGTTTTTTAATGGTGGATCGGGCACACTTAACGCAAGTTATTTAGCGATTGATTTAGACGGTATGACTACCGATATCAATGGTTTACTACTACTTGGGAATGCTCAAGTAACTCCGGCGCCTGCCTACATAATTCCTAATGCTTCAATTCAAAACGGTCCCGATGTAGTAGCCATATATCAAGCAAATGCGACAGATTTTCCATTAAATACTGCCGCAACTTCTGCTGGGCTAGTGCATGCGTTTGCCTATTCTAATGCCGCAACCACGGCTCCAACCACAATTATGACGGCTTTGGTTTTGATCGTTTGTAGCAACGAAAACCAAACGCAAAATGCTGCCAATCAGTCCATTCAACGAAATAATGATGGTACCTATTCCGTGACTACCCCAACACCGGGTGTAAATAACGATGGAAGCGGCGTGGTGCTCAATGGAATAACCATTACGGTTGCACCGAGTCCGGCTACCGAAGGACAAACAATGGCAGTTACTTTTACTACCAATACGCCAGTTACAGGAACCAATTTGTTACTCAATTTTACGTTGGTTAATGGTGCGTTTACCTTATTGGATTATAGTGGTAACCAAACAATTTCGATTCCGGTAGGTTCAAGTTCAACTTTTACTAATATCCTATTGGTTGAGGATACCGCAGATGAAGGTGATGAAGAGGCATTAATAAAAGTCAATACAGTTCCCAATGGTTATGTTTTAAATAACAACAATATCCTTGTTCGTGTTCAGGATAATGATTATGTAGTTTCACCATGGGGAACTCCATTAAATCCGACCTACGGATTGGTTTCGCCTACAACACCTAATGGTTATTATGCTAATTTGGAGGGGCTTTCGGGGTCTGCACTTAAACAAGCACTTCAAGATATTATTGCCAACACATCGGTAGTCCATGCGCATAATTATGGCGATATTGTAGATATTTTAAAAGAAGCCGATCGCAATCCATTAAACGGTAGTCAAGTATGGATGATGTATGTGGAGAGTCCCCGTTCTAAGCTCGACTATCAGTTGGGTAGTAGTAATGTGGGCGTGTGGAACCGCGAACATATTTGGCCTCAATCGCGGGGTGGATTTGCCGATGCAACGTCTCCTTTTGCGGATGGTATTGCAATATGGGCACCTACCGGACCCGATGATATCATTGCGGGACATGCCGATGCCCATCATATCCGGGCAGAAGACGGTTCAGAAAACACTTCACGAAGCAACCGGGATTATGGATCAGATTATAATGGACCCAGCGGAAACTTGGGCAGTTGGAGAGGGGATGTGGCACGTGCGTTATTCTATATGGCGGTTCGATACAATGGCCTGACATTGGTTGAAGGTAATCCGGTAGATACCACAATAGGGCAAATGGGCGATTTAACGTCGTTATTGAACTGGAACCAAGTCGATCCGGCTGATGATTTTGAAATGCACCGTAATAATTACATTTACACTTGGCAAAACAACCGTAACCCCTTTATCGACTATCCCCAATTGGCCAACTATATTTTTGGATCGCAATACGGACAAGCGTGGTCGTTTGCCTTGCAAAATGTACAAAATGAACATCCAAAAGTAGGGGTCTATCCCAATCCGGCTTCGGAGGTTTTGTATATAAAGGGTATAGCGCAAACGGCATCGATAAAAATTAGTAATCTTTTGGGCGCTGTCGTGTTGCAAACCACCATCCAACCCCACGAAAGTGTAGCAATCGACACACTAGCCACGGGTATGTATCAAGTTGAAATTAACGCACCAGAAGGTATTCAGTATTGTAAACTGCTTATAAAGCATTAAATCCAGCAGGACTTAGCATTAAAATGTAAGTGTGGGTTTAACAAATAAAGTAATACTGTAAGTGAGGTGTATTACCGATTTTTTGATAGGATATTAGAAACGAGTTACTTCCCGATACAAAAATTTGCAAAAATATTCCCTAATAATTCGTCATTAGTCACTTCGCCCGTAATCGCACCAAAAAAATACAGCGCTTCACGGATATCAATTGCAACTAGGTCAGAAGGAACCTGCGTTTGCATTCCCCAGCTCACTTTTTGGATGGCTTCAAGGGCTTTGTGTAAGGCATCATAATGCCGGCTGTTGGTGATTATGGTTTCGTTATTGCGCAACGCACCGGTATTAATAAGCGAAAACAACTGGTTTTTCAAGTCGTGTACCCCCTTTTTATTTTTAGCCGATAAAAGCAGTAATTGAATGGGTAAGCCCTCCAATTGTTCCCGAATTGCGGCAATTTGTGTTTCGGCTATCAAGTCGATTTTGTTAATTACAACGATGAACTGTTTTTGGGGATAGTTGTGTATCATTTGCTCAATAGCAACGCGGTAGTTTTTGTCCAAATCTTGAAACATCAAACTTTCAAACAAATACAAAACGATTTGGGCTTGTGCTATTTTTTCATAGGTTTTCTGAATACCAATGGTCTCCACAACATCCTGTGTGTCGCGTATTCCAGCGGTATCAATAAATCGAAAACCAATTCCGTCTATAGAGATCTCGTCTTCGATAGTATCTCGGGTGGTTCCGGCAATGTCAGATACTATGGCGCGTTCTTCATTTAACAATGCATTCAGTAATGTCGATTTTCCAACATTTGGTTCGCCTACGATAGCCACCGGAATCCCATTTTTAATCACATTTCCAACCGCAAACGAATCAATCAAGCGCTTGAGTACCAATTCGATTCGTTGCAGTAAATCGGTAAACTGACTGCGATCGGCAAATTCGACATCCTCTTCAGCAAAATCCAGTTCGAGTTCGATCAACGAGGCAAAGTTTAATAACTCTTCCCGCAGGTGATGAATCTCAGCACTAAAACCGCCGCGCATTTGTTGCATTGCAATTTGATGTGAAGCTTCATTATCTGAAGCAATCAAATCGGCCACCGCTTCGGCTTGCGATAAGTCTAATTTTCCATTTAAAAAAGCACGTAAGGTAAATTCGCCCGCTTGCGCCATCCGGCAGCCTTTGCGCAAGAGGAGTTGAATGATTTGTTGTTGGATAAAGGTCGAACCGTGACAGGATATTTCGACAACATCTTCACCGGTATACGAATTGGGATTTTTGAAAACAGCGACCAGAACTTGATCGATTACTTTGGTATCATCTACTATAGACCCTAAATGAATCGTATGCGTTTTTTGTTGCCGTAAATCTTTCCCTTTTACCGAAATAAAAATTTGATGGGCAATGGCTAGCGCATCTTTCCCTGAGATACGGATAATAGCAACGGCTCCCGCTCCCGAAGGTGTGGCAAGTGCAACAATAGTATCGTGGTGCATGTTTTTTTTGCAAATATAGGAAAGTTCAACGTTTTAGAGTTAATGGGTCAATTAGTCAATGAGACGATGAGACAATGAGACAATGAGGCGATGAGCCAATTAGTCAATGAGACAATGGGTTAATTTGAAGATTATACATTTACTGTTCTTCAATTAGAGTACTCTTCAAATTTCTTGAATAGTATGATATGTATCAGGTTTTTTTTCACGGATCGGGATTACCTTTAAAAAATAAAATTTTAAACAGCGATTTGGAATGAAAAAGATTGTATTGCCGACCGATTTTTCAGAAGTGGCCCAAAATGCCTTGGTCTACGCTTTGGAATTAGCAAAAACGTTTGAAGCAGAACTATTGTTGGTGCACACCTATGAGTTGCCGATTATAGAACATCAAATGGCACCCCAAAATTATCAAGTACTGTTTGATTCTTTAGAATGGGCCAATTTTGATCAATTTAAAAACACCATGCCTTCTATTCACGCCATTGCCGATCAACATCATGCCGAACATGTTCGGTTAACACCCGTAATTATGGATGGTGATTTATTGTTTAATTTAAAAACACTTATTGCCAATGAAAAAGCCGATTTTGTAGTCATGGGAACATCGGGTGCAAGTGGTTGGAAAGAATATTTTACGGGCAGTAATACGGCCGATGCAATTCTTAATTTGCAAGTCCCTGTGCTTAGCATTCCCGTTGCTGCTCATTTTGACGGAATACAAACCGTTGGCTTTACCACTCGTTTTCGCGAAAAAGATAAACCCGCACTGCAACACGTTATTGATTTTGCTAAACATTTGAATGCAAAGGTGAAATGCATTTATGTAGAACCCCATGACACCGAAAACACCACGGCAACCTACGAGGATTGGATCGATCATTTTCGAAAAGAGCCGGTTTCATTTCATATTATCCCAAGTGAGGCGGTCGAGGATACGATTTCCGATTTTATTAAGCGGGAGTCGATCGATATTATGGCGATGATGACCAATAAACATAATTTTTTTGTGCAACTGATTACTGAGTCGTTTACCGAAAAAATGGCAAACCATGCGTCTATTCCGATTTTGGCTATGCATGAATAAAAAAAGCCGCTTATAAGCGGCTTTTTTAGTTGTAATAAGTATATTATTTCTTTTTTGCAGCGGCTACTAAATCCTCAGGTTTTGTAGCAACAGCCACACCTGGAAGACTAACAGGAGCTCCTAACTGTGCTAAGAAACTACCTTGAACTTCACCGGTTTTGTAGGTAGTGAATCCAATACGGTACAAGCCAACAATCAATGATTTAGCTGGATTGCTTGGATCACTAGTAATACGCATTAATGAATTGTATTTGCTTCCCGAAGGTTGTGCTGGCATCTCCCCAGAATCATCATTCGTATCTAAAGTTGTCCATTTAGCTGTTTTAGCTTTTGCAGCAACATCTTCGATTTTGAAGATTCCATCAGCGCGCTCTAGAGTTACCCATGTGTCAAAGAAACTTGTACGCTCAGCATTTGCTGTAAAATCTGCAGCAACATAATCTTTATCGCTTGGTTTTACACTTTCTGGAGCTGGAGAAATCATACGAACACCAATTTCTGGAGCAGCAATTGGAATCCACACATACAAATAGTACATTTTTTTTCCGCCTTTAACTTCGTCCGGCTTCGAACCCGGCTTGATGTATCCAAAATAACTGATTAAATCCGTATACGGAACACGGATTTCTTTACCCATAACGGATTTTTTAGCAAGATCAGCGCCAAATTTGTCTAGTTTTTGTGCGGTTGCAGTTAAACCTACTAGTAGCAGTAGCGTAAAAAGTTTTTTCATTTTTTTGTTTATTTATTGGTTGGTCCTACTCGATTAAAAGGTTTTCGGAAACGCCTTATATTTTGGTTTTTAAAATTTGTTTAAAAAAAACCACTCATAATAGGAGTGGTCTATACATTCAAACGATGTTTTACTAGTTGTTTAACATAACAGGCATTACCAACATGGTTACCGATTCACCTTCATCCAAACCGTCAACTGGAGTCAAGATTCCCGCACGGTTAGGCATTGACATTTCCAATTGAATTTCGTCCGATTGTAAATTGGTCAACATTTCCGACAAGAAACGGGAGTTGAAACCAATTTGCATGTCATCACCCTGGTAATCACAAGTCAATCGTTCTTCTGCTTTATTGCTGTAATCAATATCTTCTGCAGAAATATTCAACTCAGCCCCCGCAATTTTTAAGCGAATTTGATGCGTAGTTTTGTTAGAGAAAATGGCTACACGACGAACAGAATTGAAAAATTGAGTACGGTCAATGATCAATTTATTCGGATTTTCTTTTGGAATTACAGCTTCATAGTTAGGATATTTTCCATCGATTAAACGGCAGGTTAAAACATAGTTTTCAAAAGAAAAAGTAGCATTGGCATCATTATACTCGATCGTAACAGCCGTATCGGTTGCACCTAAAATATTTTTTAAAATAGTTAACGGTTTTTTGGGCATAATAAAATCTGCCACTTGCGATGCTTTTACATCGGTGCGGGCGTATTTTACTAATTTATGAGCATCAGTAGCTACAAAAATGAGCCCTTCTGGCGAAAATTGAAAAAAGACACCACTCATAACCGGACGTAAATCGTCATTTCCTGCAGCAAAAATAGTTTTACTAATTGCCGTAGCTAAAACTTCAGCTGGGACTAAGGTTGACGAAGGGTCTTCCAATTGAACCGATTTCGGAAACTCATCACCCGGAGCATATGCAATGGCATATTTTCCCGAATTGGAACTAATTTCAATCGTATTGTTTTCTTCAACGGTAAATGTTAACGGCTGTTCAGGAAAGGTTTTAAGAATATCCAACAAAAGTTTTGCAGGTACAGCTACACTTCCTTTGTTTGTCGATTCTATTTCTAAAGTAGCCGACATCGTTGTTTCTAAATCTGA
This sequence comes from Flavobacterium sp., assembly GCF_027484945.1. Classification (GTDB taxonomy): domain Bacteria; phylum Bacteroidota; class Bacteroidia; order Flavobacteriales; family Flavobacteriaceae; genus Flavobacterium. Next base: position 8,074 of record NZ_JAIXRZ010000067.1, on the reverse strand, counting down.
AGCGGAAACGGTTAAGACTTTTTTATCTAATTCAAAAAGAAAATTATCTAAAATAGGTAGGGTATTGCTACTGTTGATTACACTACCTAACACTTGAAGTTGTTTTAGTAAATACGAACTCGATACAATGAATTTCATCTTTTATTATTTTTTACAAATATATCGGAATGCTCCCGATTTTAAAAAGTTTTTTATTAACACTAACGGGCATATTGACGCTTGCGAAGAACCGAGAATATCCAACCAAATAATCCTAAAATAAACAAAGGAATAGCAACAGTAATGATTTGCGATTGGGTATAATTTTCTTTCACTTTATTGGAATCCAAAAGTGCTAAATGCACTTCTTTCGTACGAATGTTAATAAGTCCGGTATCATCCAATAAATAATTAACACAGTTTAATAAAAATTCTTTATTGGCATACATTTTTCCCGTCCATTTGTCATACCCCAGTTCCAACGGTTGAAAATCCTTATCCAGTTGGTTTTTCACTACATCACCATCACTAATCACAATCATTTTACCGGGTTTACCAACTGCTTTGAACGTGTCGTCTTTAAAGGGTAAAATTCGGTTTTCATAAACAGAATGAAAGTTCCCTTCCAACAATACTGCCAATGGAATTGTACCAAAACCTTTTGGAAAATCTTTGGGTTCCGGTCGGTCTGCAACACTATTTAAATTAACCGGAAGGGGCGTTCCTAAGGCTTTAGAATAGTTTGATGAATGCAGTAAAATGGTTTTTTTAATATCGTTTTGTAGGATTTCAATTGGCGAACAGAAATCAAACTTTATCATATCCAAATTCGTAACGATCGGATGATTTGAATCCGAATAAACGGCTGGGGCAAAAAGCCAAGGATATTGATTGTATTGCGTTGTACTGCCTTGTTGTCCCGTTGCTAAAGTAATAGGGCAGGCCAGTACATCTTGGACTAAATCCGACTTAAAGCGCACCCCATATTTGAACATTAAATCATCCAAGTTCAAGTCTCTTGGAATTGCCAAACCTTCTCCCGATTGCATCAGACTATCCATCTCAATAGTTACAGGATCCAATACCCATAAGGATTTCCCACCATTAACCATAAATTGATCCAAAACTTCTTTTTCACTGTCGGTAAAAGCTTCAGTGGGTTTGGCAATAATTGCTAAATCGTATTTCTGTAACTCTTTTAGCGTTGCATTTGGATTGCTTGCAACCGAATCAAGGGTAAACGGTCCGATAAAATAATTCTCTTTAACATTGCGAAGAAAGTCGCCAATTTGCAATTCATGTAATTCGCCATTGCCTTTAATAACCGCAATTTTTTTCTTGCGCATTTGCGTTACTGTTGTAAAACCATTTGCAAACGCATATTCCAAATGTTGTACCGAACTTTCTACTTTTTGAGCCGTAGAAACCCCCATCATATTTTTTAATAGTGGAATTTTAGTGCTTTTCGTTCCATAAGTTACTACTGCCCAAGGAAAAACAAGTTCCTCGGTTTGTTTCCCTTTGTCATTAACCGTGATGTTGATCGGGATCATCCCGCGTTCATAAAACTGTTGAATCGTCTTGTCTCGGGTACTTTCCTCTTCTAATGGATTGATAAATTGAAAGACAATATTTGGATTTTGGGCTTTAAATTCTTCAAGTAATTGCTGAGTTTCGGTTTGTAATTTTTTAAACTCACCAGGAAAACTTCCTTCTAAAAAAACATCGACATATAAAGGCGTTTCAATACGTTCGACTATTTTTTTTGAAGTTTCTGAAAGCGTATAGCGATGGTCTGCTGTTAAATCAAACCGTTTAAAGACTAAATTTCCAATGATGTTGATGATCACCAGCGCAATAAGCGTTGCTCCTGTAGTGTAGATAGTTGACTTTTTCATTAGAATTTTAGCGCTTTAAGTTGTTGAACAGTGAGCATTAAAAAGAAAAAGGAAACGCTAAGAAAATACAAAACGTCTCGGGTGTCAATCACACCTCGACCCATACTTTTAAAATGGTACTCCATGCCTAAACGTGCCAGATAATCCCTTCCAGAATCAAAGAAACCTCCGGCTCCTTCAAACCCATAATACAACAAAAAGCAAATAAAAACAGCTACAATAAAGGCAACGATTTGATTTTCGGATAAAGTAGAACAGAAAACGCCTATTGAAGCATATCCGGCAATTAAAAACAGGAGCCCAAAGTATGAACCTAAGGTGCTTCCAAGGTCAATCGGACTGTCCTTCATGCCTAAGTTTGAAATAACATAAACATAAATTAATGTGGGCAGTATTGCTAGTGCAATTAGAACAACAGCACCTAAAAATTTTCCATTAACAATTTGCCACAAGCGCAAGGGTTTGGTCATTAAAAGCTCGATAGTTCCTTGCTTTTTTTCATCCGAAAAACTTCGCATGGTAACCGCAGGTACCAAAAAAATAAGAATCCAGGGCGCTAATGTGAAAAATGGCGTCATATCGGCAAATCCGCTGTTGAGAATGTTGAATTCTCCTTCAAAAACCCATAAAAAAAGGCCGTTGAGTAGTAAAAATAAGGCGATTACCAAATAGCCAATTGGGGAGCCGAAGAACGATTTTATCTCTCTAATGAGTATTGATTTCATGTATTGATAGGGTGGTTTTTATTAAGAAAACGCCAACTTTTGAATTTATTGCAAACTTACTAATTTATCAACACTCCACGCTTCAGGTTTTGCATTGAATAATTTTTTTGTGAAGGTCCAAATTTCGTCAAATAAAGCCGAATTTCGGTACTTGTCTAGATCCGATTCCGAATCCCAATAACTGTAAGTAAAAAATACACAAGGATTGTTTTTGTCTTGGTACAATTCCAACAAACGATTGCCTGGAGCATTTCGGATATGCGCTTTCATTAATTCGAAATTGGCCATAAATAATGGAATATTTTCTTCGTGAAAGGATAATTTAACTATACGTATGAGCATATTAGGATTTAAATTCAATTACAATAAAATCACGGTAGCGCAATCCGAGTAGGGTAGCGGCTGTGCCAATATGTGGATTACTTTTATAAACGCCAATTTCTAAATATCCAGCTTCATTAAAAATGGCCAGTGTTTTGCCTGCATGGTCTGATATCGCGTCGATACGTTCTATATCGGCATAAGTGGCATAAATAGTTTTAACTTTTTCGCGTTTAATCGTCAATTCATAGGGGCGGCCCTTTGCGGTTTCTAAAAATAAGTTGCGATCAATATTCGTAATCGCATTTCCAAAATGATCAATATACATGACATACCCTTTGATCGTATTGTTTGCCTCTGTAATTACGGGTTGCAATTCGGTTACTTCGTGCAATGTCGCTATGGGATTGCCGATCACACTCAAATTTCCACCTTTTGCTAAATGTACGGCAACTGTAGTAAAAACATCCATAACGGAAGCATCTTCAGGAAGGCGATCATGTATAGTGATTTCGACTATTTTCTCGGGGACAAATTTTTGCATAATCATACTTAGCACTCCGTTATTTGCCGCAATAAAATAATGACCGTTCCACAAAACCGCGAGATGGTTTACACTTGGCGTTTGGCTAGCATCTACGCCAATAATATGTACCGAACCCTTTGGAAAGCTTTTATATGCAGAGCCTACAATATAACTGGCTTCCATAATGTTAAACGGACTCACCTCATGAGATAGATCAACAATTAATGCTTCTGGGTATTGGGAGAGCAAACTGCCTTTCAATGCACCCACAAAGTAATCCTTGATTCCGAAGTCGGTTGTAAGTGTAATTATTGACATAAAATTGTTTATAACTAATTTCGAAACAAACCGCGGTGTTTCTTAAATTTGAGATGATTGCAAAGTTAATCAAATAATAGAAATTTTAATCCTAAATACAACTGCTTTTGAACGAAAGAATTATTGAACTTCACGATATCGCGCCCAAAGAATTTTGGGGTGCACAAGATGCCCATTTGGAAACCATTAAAAAGTATTATCCTAAATTAAAAATTGTTGCCCGGGGTACTACAATTAAAGCTTTTGGTGAGAAAGAAGAACTGGATGAGTTTGAAACGCGTTTTAATCGTTTAATGGTGCATTTTACACGTTACAATAATATTGATAACAATGTGATCGACCGTGTCATTCAAAGTAATACGTTTGATGAGCAACGAATGCCCGATCACGACAAGATTTTGGTGCATGGTTTGGGCGGTAAATTAATTAAAGCGATTACTCCAAATCAGCAAAAATTGGTTGAATCCGTAATGAAGAACGATATGGTTTTTGCGGTTGGGCCAGCAGGTACCGGTAAAACCTACACCGGAGTAGCGCTTGCGGTAAAAGCTTTAAAAGAAAAACAAGTAAAGCGAATTATTTTAACCCGTCCCGCTGTCGAAGCAGGCGAAAATTTAGGTTTTTTACCCGGTGACATGAAGGAAAAATTGGATCCCTACATGCAACCTTTGTATGATGCCTTGCGTGATATGTTACCCCCGCAAACTTTGGAAGATTATATTTTAAAAGGAATCATTCAAATTGCGCCCTTGGCCTTCATGCGGGGACGTACCTTGGATAACGCATTTGTTATTCTCGATGAAGCACAAAACACCACCCATTCACAAATGAAAATGTTTTTAACGCGTATGGGTAAAAATGCAAAGTTTATCATTACAGGTGATCCTGGTCAGGTTGATTTGCCAAGACGAACGATTTCGGGTCTCAAAGAAGCGTTGCTTATCTTAAAAGATGTAGACGGAGTAGGAATACTGTATTTAGACGATAAAGATATTGTGCGACATCGTTTAGTGAAAAAAATAATTGATGCTTACAAACGTATAGAAAATCAAGATTAAAAAAGGAACATATTGTATACGGGCATTTAAATTTTTCAATTCTTTTTTGAAATAAATTTAGAAAAATGCAATTGATTTTTTCGTTTTAAAAAGTACTTTTGCACCACACAACAACACAACAATGCACACCCTTACTTCAACACACTTTGAGTTTCCCAATCAAAAGTCGGTTTACCGCGGAAAAGTTCGCGAAGTTTACACAATAAATGATGATTTGTTAGTAATGATTGCTACCGATCGTCTTTCGGCTTTTGATGTAGTCATGCCAAAAGGAATTCCCTACAAAGGGCAAATTCTGAATCAAATCGCTACAGAATTTATGCATTTGACAGCAGATATTGTTCCCAATTGGCTAATTGCTTCGCCCGATCCTAATGTGGCCATTGGTCATTTATGTACCCCTTTTAAAGTTGAAATGGTAATTCGTGGCTTTTTATCAGGTCATGCTGCTCGAGAATATGCTGCAGGAAAACGGGTTTTATGCGGCGTGGCTTTGCCCGAAGGAATGATTGAAAATGATCGGTTTCCAACCCCCATAATTACGCCAACAACCAAAGCCGATTTTGGGGTACACGATGAAGATATTTCAAGGGAGGCAATTTTGGCAAATGGTTTAGTTTCTGAAGAAGATTATTTGGTTTTAGAACACTATACCCGTGCATTATTTCAGCGTGGAACTGAAATTGCTGCCTCACGCGGTTTGATTTTGGTTGATACAAAGTATGAATTTGGAAAAACCAAAGACGGAACAATAGTTTTAATTGATGAAATTCACACTCCTGACTCGTCGCGTTATTTTTATGCTGAAGGTTATGAAGAACGGCAACAAAGAGGAGAGGCTCAGAAACAACTGTCAAAAGAGTTTGTTCGCCAATGGTTGATTGCTAATGGATTCCAAGGAAAAGAGGGGCAATTGATCCCCGAAATGACAGATGCATACATAGCGACTGTTTCTGATCGGTATATTGAACTTTACGAAAAAATCATCGGAAAACCATTCGTTAAAGCCGATATTCAAAATCTTGAACAACGAATAGTTGCTAATGTAAATTTATTTTTATCCCAACGATAAACATAAAGTAAATTTAAAATTATACAAAAGTCCCAAACGTTTTAGTTTGGGACTTTTTTTTAGTTAAAGTAAGAGAAATTATGGTTGTCCTCCAGTTGAAGCAATGTTGCATAGATAAGTTTGATTACATGTTCAACATCATCCCGGTGCACCATTTCAACCGTAGTATGCATATAACGGAGCGGAAGCGAAATTAACGCCGATGGCACACCGCCATTACTATAGGCAAATGCATCAGTGTCGGTTCCTGTAACACGAGATGTCGCATGGCGTTGGAATGGAATTTTTTCTGCCTCAGCCGTATCTGTAATTAAATCGCGTAATTTATTTTGAACTGCAGGTGCATACGCAATAACAGGTCCTTTCCCCAATTGTAAATCACCTTCAATTTTTTTGTCAATCATTGGGGTTGAAGTATCGTGGCAAACATCGGTAACAATAGCGATATTTGGCTTTATGGCTTGCGTAATCATTTCGGCACCACGTAAACCAACTTCTTCTTGAACGGCATTGACAATATACAAGCCAAAAGGCAGTTGTTTTTTGGTTTCTTTTAATAATCGTGCCACTTCAGCAATCATAAATCCACCCATACGATTATCAAGTGCGCGACAAACAAATTTGTTTTCATTTAAAATCAAAAAATCATCAGGATATGTAATTACACAACCAACATGAATGCCCAATTGCTCTACCTCGTCTTTAGTTGAACAGCCTACATCAATGAATATATTGTGCAAATTTGCAGATTCTTCTTTTCCGCGGTTACGGGTGTGAATTGCAGGCCATCCAAAGACACCTTTTACAATTCCTTTTTTAGTATGGATATTTACGCGTTTAGAAGGGGCGATTTGATGATCAGACCCACCATTTCGAATCACATAGATAAGGCCATTGTCGGTAATGTAATTCACATACCATGAGATTTCGTCAGAATGGCCTTCGATTACTACTTTGTAAGGGGCGTTTGGATTGATTACTCCTACTGCTGTTCCATAATGGTCTGTTATAAAAGAATCTACATAAGGGTTTAGGTATTCCATCCATATTTTTTGTCCTTCTGACTCATATCCAGTAGGTGAAGCGTTGTTTAAGTACTGTTCCAAAAAGCGAAGCGACGCTTTTGTTAAGATTGATTTTTTTGCCATATCGAATTTTTTCGCTAAATTAATTATTTGGCATTAGAGTTGTATAGAGAAAACTATAATTTTGCAATACGTTATACAATATGAAAAAGCTATCGTTATTTTTTTTGGTTCTTGTATCAGGAATCGCTATTGCGCAACAGGATAAAAATGTAGGGCAAGTGCCTCATACTAATGAAATTGAAATCGATTCGGTTGCCTTGGATACCATTGTCTTGGATGAAGTACTGATTTCAAAAATCAAAATGAATGCCGCTGATAAAAAGGCGTTCCAGTTGTTGCAATATCGTGTGTACAAAGTGTATCCTTTTGCAAAATTGACGGCCGAAAAGCTAACCACTATCAAAAAGAACATTGAAAATTTAAAAACGCATCGAGAAAAGAAACGCTACATGAAAATTGTAGAAGATTACTTAAATAATGAGTTTAAAGATCGTTTGAAAAATCTTTCTCGAAAACAAGGTCAAATTTTGGTTAAGTTAATATACCGTCAAACGGGCGCAACAACTTATGATCTTATAAAAGAATACAAAAGCGGTTGGAAAGCATTTTGGTCGAATACTACTGCTTATTTGTTTGATATTAATTTAAAGGAATCGTACCAGCCTTTTGCAGATAATGAAGATTTTTGGATTGAAACCATTTTATACAGGGCATTTGTTGATGGGCGATTAGCTGAGCAAAAGCCTGCGACTCCAATTGATTTTGATGCGTTAAATGCCCATTGGGAGCAATTAGCTAAAGATTTAAAAAAGTAATTGGTTTTTAGTGAATTGAGTAACGCTACTTTGTTAAATGTGGCGTTTTTTTTATTTAGTTTACATGCTTTTTGGATTAGGAGGTAATAGGTTTTTATATTTGCACTCCTAAAAAATGGGGATGGGGTGTTTTTTTTGGGTAAAAAATATTTCGAAAAAAAACTTGCGAAAGTATTTGTTAGATTCAAAAAGAGTTTTACTTTTGCACCCGCTAACCGCGTTAGGTTAGTTACTAAAAAGAATAGACACGTTCATAGACATATTGGATTGACAG
>NZ_JAIXRZ010000018.1 GCF_027484945.1 Flavobacterium sp. | reverse complement strand
TGTATTATGCCCACCCGAAAAACAGCGACGGTATTATTGTTTTTACGAAAAAATCTTCGCCGCTTAGAAGCTCTTTTCTTTGGGGCGAAAGCCGTGTTGTCGGAGCGAAATTTTTTGTATTTGTCCTGTGTTGCAGTAGCGATTTCCTGTGCCTTAGCAGTGATCGTACTTAAAAACTTTGCCCACAATGTTTTCTTATTTGCCAATTATGTTAACCAATACCTTAAACTTCCCTATGCTAATAGTATTTTCCCTATTGTTGGGATTATACTCACCGTTATCGTTATTCGTAAATTTTTAGACGGTTCTATTGAAAAAGGAAGTTCGCAAATCCTCTATGCTGTGGCTAAAAAAGGAGGCATCTTACCGCGAAAACAAATGTATGCACAAATTGTTACGAGTTCGCTTACCGTAGGATTGGGCGGCTCGGCTGGATTGGAGAGTCCGATTACCATTACCGGCGCTGCATTTGGCTCCAACTATGCCCAAAAATACCGTTTATCACAAAAAGACCGTATTCTATTATTAGCTTGTGGTGTTGCCGCAGGTATAGGTGCTGCATTTAATGCACCCATTGCAGGGGTACTTTTTGCAATCGAAGTTGTGCTAACCGATGTGAGTATCTCTGCTTTTATTCCAATAATGATTTCGGCAGCCACCGGTGCTTTAGTATCAACGATTTTATTAAGTTCCGATATTTTACTGCGATTTAAGGAAATCAAACCTTTTGATTACCATAACATTCCCTACTACATCCTCTTGGGTTTAGCTTCTGGTTTTGTTTCGGTATATCATGCCCGAAATTTTAGAAGGGTTGAGCATTTTTTCAACCGTTACAATTTAAATTCGTACCGCCGCGCTTTGGTGGGGGCCTTTTTATTGGCCGTTTTGATTTTTTTCTTTCCGACGCTCTTTGGAGAAGGTTACGAAAGCATAAAAACGCTATCAACAATGCATCCTGAAGTCTTATTGGACAACACCCTCCTCCAACCTTTCAAATCCAGTGAATGGGTATTGCTGGGGTTTGTCGGACTCATCGTTTTTCTCAAATCGATCGCAACCGGACTCACTTTAGGTTCTGGAGGAAATGGTGGCAATTTTGCACCCTCTTTGTTTGTAGGTTCATACCTCGGTTTCGCTGTTGCCAAAACGATGGCGCTTATCGGAATTAATAATGAACTTCCTTTAACAAATTTTATCATGGTGGGAATGGCCGGTATTTTAAGTGGCTTATTTCATGCACCTTTAACCGCTATCTTTTTAATTGGAGAAATCACAGGAGGTTATGATTTAATGGTTCCGTTAATGATCGTCTCATCGATTAGTTTTGCCGTTTCCAAAAAGCTTGAAAAGCATTCGATGGACGTTAAAGTATTAGCCGACAAAGGAGAGGTGTTTACAGGCGATAAAGACAAAAATATTTTATTGAGTATCGACTTTTTATCTCATGTTCATTGCAATATTGACACTTTTCAACTCCACGATTCGGTTGATCAAATCATTGAGGCAATGCGATCCTCCAGTCAACCGATTTTTCCGGTTTTGGATGAAAAAAACAAACTGCTTGGTGTTTTGAATGTAGACCATCTTAAGACCATAGTTTTTAACCCCTATCGGGTAAAATTTGGAACGATCAAAGAATGGATGCAATCAACCGGTATCATCATTAATCATGATGATGGAATGGAGGTAATTATGGATAAATTTGATACCACGAAACAAACCGCTTTACTCGTTTTAAAATCGGGTAAGTTCTTCGGAATCGTATACAAAAGTGAGCTTTTAGAAACCTACCGCCAAACCTTGAAAGGAATGGTAATTGACTAGGTTAAAGACCGAAATCTTTTTCACTTTTTGATTGTAATCGTTGGAAGTTGGATTTTTAATTTTTTGAATTCAATAGTTCATTTTATATCCATACAACTTACCCACTACGAATCGCTTCAAACTGCAACAGTCGATGAAGTTTTCCCAATCAATTGGTAATCCAAGGCAGATAATGTACCTTTGTATTTTCCCAAAAAAATAATGCAAGAACAACTCGAAACCATTGAAGTGATTGGTGCCCGTGCCCACAATCTGAAAAATATCGACATTGCTATCCCAAGGGAGCAACTGGTGGTAATTACCGGGCTCTCAGGATCTGGAAAATCGTCACTCGCCTTCGACACTATTTACGCCGAAGGACAGCGCCGCTATATTGAAACTTTTTCGGCTTATGCCCGACAGTTTTTGGGAGGACTCGAACGTCCCGATGTGGATAAAATTGACGGTTTATCGCCTGTGATTGCCATTGAGCAAAAAACGACCAGTAAATCACCGCGCTCTACCGTGGGTACGATAACCGAAATCTACGATTTTCTGCGGCTTCTTTATGCACGCGCTGGTGAGGCTTACAGCTACAATACGGGAGAAAAAATGGTTTCCTATTCTGATTCGCAAATCAACGACCTCATAATAGATCAGTTCAATGGAAAACGGATTAACCTACTTGCGCCAGTTGTTCGCGCACGAAAGGGACATTATGCCGAATTATTTCAGCAAATTGCCAAACAAGGCTTTGTAAAAGTTCGCGTTAACGGAGAAATTAAAGACATAACTCCCGGCATGAAACTCGATCGCTACAAGACCCATGATATCGAAATTGTCATCGACCGTATGGTACCAACTCACGACGATGATACCCATAAGCGTCTTGCCGAAAGTATAAAAACAGCAATGTATCATGGTGAAGATGTCATGATGGTGATTGAACAAGATCAAAAAGAGGCGCGCTTTTTTAGTCGCACACTTATGTGTCCCACCACCGGAATCTCCTATCAAAATCCAGAACCTAATTTATTTTCATTCAACTCCCCAAAAGGTGCTTGTAGTCACTGTAATGGTTTAGGTACTGTTAATGAAATAAATCTCAAAAAAATCATCCCCGATTCTCGTTTATCGATTGCAAAAGGCGGTTTGGCTCCTTTGGGCGAATATAAAAGTTCGTGGATGTTCAAACAATTGGAAGCCATTGGTGAAAAGTTTGGGTTTAAACTCACCGATCCAATAGAGAAAATAGCAGAGGAAGCCCTGGAAATGATACTTAATGGAGGCAACGAACGATTTACGATAGCCGCCAAAACAGCGGGTGTAACCAAAGAATATAAAATCGAGTTTGAAGGAATCGCCGCATTTATTAAAAACCAACATGATGACGCGTCATCTACTTCTTTAAAACGTTGGGCAAAAGACTTTATGGACGAAATTGTATGTCCCGAATGCAACGGTTCGCGTTTGAAAAAGGAGTTGTTATATTTTAAAATTAACAATAAAAATATAGCCGATCTATCAGCAATGGATATCGCCGAATTAACCGATTGGTTTTTGGCATTGCCCGAAACTCTTTCAAATAAACAAAGAACCATTGCAACCGAAATTCTAAAAGAAATCAATGACCGTTTACGGTTTTTAATGGATGTCGGACTCAATTACTTGTCCCTAAATCGGAGTTCGAAATCACTTTCAGGAGGTGAAGCCCAACGCATTCGATTGGCTACCCAAATAGGATCACAACTCGTGGGCGTGCTCTATATTTTGGATGAACCGAGTATTGGACTCCATCAACGCGATAATGAACGGCTGATAACATCATTGAAAAATTTACGCGACATTGGAAACTCTGTTTTGGTAGTTGAGCATGACAAAGACATGATTGTTGAAGCCGATTATGTAATTGATATTGGACCGAAAGCCGGCCGTTTTGGTGGACAAATTATCAGTAAAGGAACACCAAAAGAACTGCTTAATGAAACGACCATTACCGCACAATATCTAAGTGGAAAAATGGCTATTCAAGTTCCAAAAAAACGCAGAGAAGGCAATGGAAAATCGATTAAATTGAGTGGAGCTTCTGGTAATAATTTGAAAAATGTAACCGCTGAATTTCCACTTGGAAAATTAATCGGTGTTACGGGAGTTTCAGGAAGTGGAAAATCGACGTTAATCAACGAAACCCTCTACCCCATTTTAAACGCGCACATCTACAATGGGGTAAAACGACCGATGCCCTTTAAAAAAATTGAAGGCCTCGAACATATTGACAAAGTGATTGACATTGATCAGAGTCCGATTGGCCGCACGCCTCGTTCCAATCCTGCTACTTATACCGATGTATTCGCTGAAATCCGAACGCTATTTACCCAAACGCCCGAAGCGATGATTCGTGGCTACAAAGCAGGTCGATTTAGCTTTAACGTGTCGGGCGGCCGTTGTGAAACCTGCGAAGGCTCGGGCGTTCGCACTATTGAAATGAGCTTTTTGCCCGATGTTTATGTAGCATGTGAAACCTGTCAGGGAAAACGATTTAACCGCGAAACCCTAGAAATTCGATATAAAGGTAAATCCATATCCGATGTATTGAATATGACGGTGGATGAAGCCGTTGATTTTTTTGAAAACATCCCGAAGATTTACCGTAAAATAAAAACAATTCAAGAGGTAGGTTTGGGATATATTACTTTGGGCCAACAAAGTACGACTCTTTCAGGAGGCGAAGCCCAGCGCATCAAATTAGCCACCGAATTGGCAAAAAAAGATACTGGTAATACCTTCTACATCATGGACGAGCCCACTACGGGATTGCATTTTGAAGATATTCGAGTACTGATGGAAGTGATCCAAAAATTGGTCGACAAAGGTAATACCGTATTGATCATCGAACATAATTTGGATGTAATCAAACTCGCCGATCACATTATTGACGTGGGTCCCGAAGGCGGAAAAGGCGGTGGACAAATCTTATGTGTGGGCACCCCAGAAGAAGTCAGTAAAAACAAAAAAAGTTACACGGCACGTTTTTTAGCGAAAGAACTTTAATAGTGAAATTCATGCGTCAAGTATTTGTATATTTCCTTTTACTAATTACACCTGCAATAAACGCTCAAACCCTCTACTCCAAAGCGTTTGGCAACCCGCAAGATAAACCGTTGTTATTTATGCACGAGGGGCCTGGTAATAATTGTGCCCGGTTTGAATTTACAACTGCGCAACGCTTGGCTGACCAAGGTTTTTATGTGATTGTTTATGACCGAAGAGGCGAAGGACGCAGCACAGACCCCAATGCGGAATATTCGATAGCAGAGGCCAGTGTTGATATTCAAGGGTTAATGCAACAGTACCAATTACAAAAAATAACGTTACTCGGTCACCGTTTTGGGGGAATGTTGGCCGTATTATTTGCACGTATCCATCCCGAATTGGTCCAAGCCGTAGTGTTAATTGGCACTCCAATTTCGTTACAAGAATCGTATACCCAAATCATTACTCAATGTAAAACGATTTATGAAACCAAAAATGAGATGTCTAATTTAAAGTATATAGGACTGCTTCAAGCGATGGATCCAACATCAATTATGTATGCATCCTATTGTATGCTTCATGCGCAGCGTAACGGACTTTTGCGTCCCAAAAAACCAACTCTTGAAGCCCAAAAAATTTATAAGTCGATGCAATCCATTTCAGAATTAAAAAAATGGAACGACCAATTTACTCAGGAAGCGGTTTTGGGGTTTGCCCAAAATGATAACTATACAACCCTAAATCTTTCAGAATTTATCCAACAATTAAACCAAAAAAACATTAATGTATATGGGTTTTATGGGCAAGATGATGGATTTTTTTCAAATGAACAAATGAGCAATTTGGAACGTTTACTTCCAGAAAATCATTTGTACTATTGGCCACAATGTGCATTAAATGTGTTTATCGATCAGCAGGCACTGTTTTTAGAAACGTTAAAAAAACGATTGTAGCAATAATTCAATAAACATTGAATATTTTGGATGCTTTTTTTAAATAAAACTTTAACATTTTTAAATTGGGTGCTGTATTTTTAGATTAAACAAAATCAACTATTTTCGCACCAACAAAAATAAAAGCCTTTTAATAGGATTTTTTTAAGCCATGAAGCATTTTTACCATCAAACCTTTCTTTTTTGGGTCATCACTAAATTTTTATTTGCGATAGCTGGTATTGGCAGTTTTTTTAGTATGCTGCGAATGTTTGATTCTTTTGAAAAGTTTAATTTAATCGCGAATTTAGTAATTCTCATCTATGCGCTTTTTTTGGCTTACAGTGCGTATTCGGATATTCGTAGTGAAAAACCCAATGCATTTATTCGAATTGTTACCGGCAGTATCTCTGTAATTGTTGGATTATCAATTTTTGGATTAATTGTAATGAATCACACTAAAAATCCATTGATTGCTTTTTTGCTTTCCTTTTGGGTCATCCTTTTAGGGATTTATGAATGGATGCAGGTAGAGCGAACGTAAATAATCTTGTTTTTTTAAGACGCAACCGAAATTCCCAAACTGATTTCTTCAATTGGAAAGATAGGATCAAGTTCGGTAAAATCCAAAACTTCTGATTGAGCTACATTACGAAGGATTTCATCAATTCCTTTTTGAAGTAATCGCTCGGTAGTATATTTACGACTGGTAGCTAAAACTAAACCGTCTTTTGAAATTCGAAAAAACAACTTTCCACCACTCGCTTTTATTTTAGTGAAAGAAAACGATTCGGTATGGTTTTGTATATGAGCAATCATCCGTTCACAATCCGATTTGTGTTTACAAGCAATACTTGTAAAAACGGTTTTCCCTTTGCGGGAAGCAAAAATAAATTTGTAATCGCCATTAATTCGTTTACTGATAACAAATGCGCCCATGCATTAAAAATAAGGGTTCATTACAAAAATAGAGGTAAAGTCAACCGTCTTAAAAGTTGGAATAAAAAGTTATCAAGATATTTTATTAACAAAACAATGCCGATGTGTAAAACCTTGAATTTAACTTCCAAATAACTTTTATTTGGACGAAAAATTGCCACAAATACGTTTGAAAATATTGTCGTATCTTAGCTCGCTTTTTTTAGCCCGGGTTGAGCCATTGTTGAAGCTCGCCCGGAGGGAAGCGACTGGCGAAGACCGGAAAAAGCTCCCAAAAAATAACACTAATATCTTTTGAATTATGGCATTTGATGATTATAAAAATGAAGAGGAGAAAATCCAGGACAAAATGAAGCAAAAAACCTGGAATGAAATTCGCACAAACGACTCATGGGCGATTTTCAAAATCATGTCAGAATTTGTTAATGGCTATGAGACTATGGCCCGTATTGGTCCATGTGTCTCCATTTTTGGATCGGCACGAACAAAACCCGATCATCCGTATTATGCATTAGCCGAACGGATCGCATACAAAATTAGCAAAGCGGGTTATGGCGTAATTACAGGCGGAGGGCCAGGAATAATGGAGGCTGGAAATAAAGGAGCACACCGAGGAGGAGGAACATCGGTAGGATTAAATATTGAATTACCCTTTGAACAACATTTTAACCCATATATCGATAAGGATAAAAATTTAAATTTCGACTATTTCTTTGTACGCAAAGTAATGTTTGTGAAGTATTCCCAAGGCTTTGTTGTTATGCCTGGTGGTTTTGGAACATTGGATGAATTATTTGAAGCCATTACTTTAATCCAAACCAAAAAAATTGGCAAATTCCCAATTATCTTGGTTGGTTCTGAATTTTGGAGCGGACTTCTTGAATGGATTAAATCGGTAATTATAGAAAAATACCACAATGCCAATCCAGAAGATATGAACTTAATCAAAGTAGTGGATACCGAAGACGAAGTAGTTGAAGCCTTAAATAACTTCTATAAAAAATACAATTTAAGTCCGAACTTCTAAACAAGTAGATTCCAAATTGATCCAATAGCCCAGCTGTTGGATTTTTTTTATAGTCTTGACAAATTAAACAAATAACGTACTTTTGCGCGCAGTTTGAGCATTCGGCTTTTAGCAATTAGCTATCAGTGGACAGTGTTCACAAGAATCACTAATTCTAGTCACTAGTCACTAATCACTAGTCACTAATCACAAATCACTAGTCACTAAAGAAAAAAAATGTATTTCAACTCGTTTCATTTTGCTGTTTTTTTACCCATAGTTTTTATCTTTTATTGGGTAATTGGTGGAAAACGCCGCAGTGGGCAAAACCTGCTTTTGATTTTAGCGAGTTATTACTTTTATGCCTGTTGGGACTGGAAATTTTTATTTTTACTGATCTTTTCTACGCTTCTCGATTACGTTTGTGCACTTTATATAGAAAAACAAAATAGCCGCAGAGGAAAACTGCGTTGGCTTTGGTTGTGTGTTGGAATCAACGTAGGTTTTTTGGGGATATTTAAATACTATAATTTTTTTGCCACTTCCTTTGCTGCTTTATTGGGTGGTTTCGGATTTCAAGTGCATCCCTATATTCTTGATGTAATCTTACCTGTTGGAATTTCGTTTTATACCTTTCACGGTCTTTCATACAGTATCGATATATACTATGGACGGATCAAAGCCGAACGAAATTTTGTTGATTATTCGCTGTTTGTGAGTTATTTCCCTTTGCTCGTAGCAGGGCCAATAGAACGCGCAACACACCTCCTCCCCCAATTAAAAACGAAACGCAATTTTAACTTTGAAAAAGCCAAAGAAGGGGTTTACCAGATTATTTGGGGATTGGTAAAAAAAATTGTAATTGCCGACTCGTGCGCCAATTATGCCAATGAAATTTTCAATCATGCAGGTTCTATGAACTCATTATCGCTCGGTTTAGGGGCCGTTTATTTTGCTTTTCAGATTTATGGTGATTTCTCAGGCTATTCGGATATCGCGCTTGGGACCTCTAAACTCTTTGGGATTGATTTGTTGAAAAACTTTAATTACCCCTATTTCTCTCGTGATATAGCCGAATTTTGGCGTCGTTGGCACATCTCGCTTTCTTCTTGGTTTCGGGATTATTTATATATTCCTTTGGGCGGAAATTCAGGTGGCAAAGGGATGCGCATTCGCAATACTTTCTTGATTTTTTTGGTTAGCGGATTTTGGCATGGCGCAAATTGGACCTTTGTAATTTGGGGACTAATTAATGCCCTTTATTTTTTACCCTTATTGATTTTCAACCGAAACCGTAAAAATATAGACGCAATTGAATTAAAACCCAATTGGGAAGCTGTGCGAACATTATTCAGCATCGTAATTACGTTTGCGCTGACTTGTTTTGCTTGGATCTTTTTCCGGGCCGAAAACCTAACTAAAGCTATTGCTTATATCCAACGAATGGTTACCAACGGAAAATTTCAAGAGCAATACTTTACTATAGAGCGCTATAATTATGAGTTAATTTGGTTGTTGCTGGGATTTATTGCCTTTGAATGGGTGCATCGCTACCGCGTAGAGCCCCTGTCCGGTCGGTGGAGTTGGGCAAAATTAACAGTTTGTTTAGCGGCTTTATTTGCCTTGGGTGTATATTCCGATTATAAAAACTTTATTTATTTTCAGTTTTAATGAAAAAATTTGCTTTCTTTTTGTTAAAAATAGTCGGACTGGCCTATATCACTCTTGTTGGCTTGGATTTGCTTTATACAACGGTGTACACGCAAAGCACTATAAAGCGCAACAAAATTAGCTACTTATACGAATCCAAAAACAAGTCATACGATGTCGTTTTTTTAGGTTCTTCAAGGGTTAACAACCATTTTGTTCCAGAAGTATTTACAAAAGCAGGACTAAAATCGTTCAATTTTGGCATCACCCGCTCACGGCTCGAGGAATCGGCTTTAATGCTTGAACTCATGATTGAGCGAAATTACCAAATCAAAACGTTGATTTTGCAGGTTGATTTAAACATCAACACTAATGATCATTCTGAAGCTATTCGGTCTTTATTTATGCCCTATTTGCATCAATCCAAAACGATACGGAATTATTACCAAAACATCAATGAATACCCCTATTTAGTGTACATTCCATTTTACCGCTACATGCATTATGATGCGCGTACTGGATTTCGTGAAATGTATAAAACACTTACCCATGAACCCACCAATCAATTGTTTCATGATGGTTTTTATCCCTTGCTAACCAATCAACATCCATTAGTGCCAGCAGACCTGCGTAAATACAGCCCTAAACGGAATATTGCCTATGAAAAAATTAAGCAGTTATGTTCCAAACACGGGATTCGTTTGATTGCGATGACAACCCCAATTTGTTCACAAACAATCAATCGAGAATATTTTGACCAGATTAAAAAGGTTTACCCCGAAATTCTTAACTTTGAAAATGCTGTAACCGAGGACAAGTATTTTTCTACTTGCGGTCACATGAACAAAGACGGGGCTTATCAATTCACAAAAGTGGTTTTGGATAGCCTTTTTAAACCCCAAATAAAATCTTGAAAAAAATAGGCATTATTATTGGTTTTTGGTTGTATTCCATCGGAATGATAGGGCAACATACAACCGAACTTACGGTAGACTATTTGCCCGAAAAACTAACTTTAAAAGTCTATCAAGAACTTGTTTTTGTCAATACAACCGAACATGCGCTTGATCATATTATTCTTAATGATTGGAATCATGCGTATTCCGCCAGAAATACCCCACTAGCTGAGCGCTTTGCAGATGAATTTATCCGTAGTTTTCATGTCGCAAGTGAACGTCAACGAGGTTCGACCAACGGATTAACAATCATTGATGATCAAAAGTCATTATTAGATTGGAACCGTCTTGTAGATCATCCCGATATTATAAAAATTAATCTCCCGCAACCCTTACAAGCCGGGAGTGCAATTCATTTAACCCTTACCTACTCTTTAAAACTTCCCGATGCCACTTTTACAGGGTATGGTTATTCTGGAGAAAGTGAACTGAATTTAAACCAATGGATGTTGAGTCCTGCCCGACAAATTGATGGTAAATTTGTAGTGTATAGCAATTTAAATATTGACGATGCGGCCAATGCACCCATGCAGGTGCGCTTGACCGTCAGACCAAACGGTTACTATGCAATAAGCGACTTGGAGCAAATAGGCTATACAGAAACCGAATATCAATTTGAAGGCAAAAACCGGCTGAACGTTCGCTTACATTTGGTCAAAAACAATACGTTTTTGGGTTTTAAAAATCAAGATATTGAACTTATTTCCAATTTAAATGAACGCCGAATCAATGATTTACATAAGGCACTAATCGTTGATAAAATTCGCGCATTTGTCGATAAGAATTTGGGTACTTCAGGAATTCCAAAATTTACGATAGCCCAAAGTGATTATGACCTAAATCCATTTTATGGTTTGAATCAGTTGCCCAATTTTATTCGGCCATTTCCCGATGATTTTGTATATGAATTGAAATTTTTAAAAACTTATGTACACAACCGTTTAAAAGGGACGTTACGCTTAGATCCGCGCAAAGACAATTGGCTCTTTGATGCGATTCAAATTTATGTAATGATGCATTACATAGACGAACATTACCCCAAATACAAAATGATGGGTTCGTTGGGGAGAATAAAAATTATAAAAGGCTATCGATTATTGTCTTTAGATTTTAACGAACAATACAGCTATTTCTATATGCTGATGGCCCGAAAAAATTTAGATCAGCCCTTGGGTGAATCCAAAGACAAATTATTGAAGTTTAACGAGAAAATCGCTTCCAAATACCGAGCCGGTCTTAGTTTTCGTTATTTAGCGGAGTATTTGGGACAAGAAATTTTAGATCAATCCATATTGGAATTTATTGCATTAGCGCAACAACATAATGTTTCTACTCTAGATTTCCATCGTATATTACAAAAAAACAGTGCCCAAAACTTGGATTGGTTTTTTAACACTATTATTAACTCCCGAGAAATCATTGATTACAAGTTTTCAAAAGTTACACGAACAAAAGACAGTATTTCATTTAAATTAAAAAACCGCACGAATACTTTTGTTCCGATACCTGTTTTTGGAATTAAGAAAAAAGAAGTGGTTTTCAAAAAATGGATCTACCCCAGTACCAATGATAGTAGCTATACCTTTGAAAGAAAAGAAGCAGATAAAATTGTATTAAATTATCAAAATATTGTCCCTGAGTTTAACCAACGAAACAATTGGAAATCTTTAAAGCCTTTTTTCATATCAAACCGACCTTTGAAATTTCGTTTTTTAAAAGATTTGGAAGATCCCAATTATAATCAAATCATGTATATCCCAACGATTGGATTTAATTTTTATGATGGGGTTATATTAGGAATGAGTTTAAACAACCGCACAGTATTAGACAAACCAATCACTTTTGATCTTATTCCCTCGTTTTCGACCACATCAACTTCGCTTTCGGGCAGTTTCAATATCACGTTCAATCAATATTTACGCCATTCTAATTTATTTTCAATACGCTACGGAATCGGTGGAAGTCACTTCCGCTATGCTCCCGATGCTACTTATGAAAAATTAACACCTTTTGTTCAATTGCGTATTCGGGAAAAAGAATTACGGAAAAATCATTTACAGTTGATCAACATCCGCAATGTTTATGTTAATCGAGAACCGAGTTCCTATGTAAAAACAACCGGAGAGAATCATTATTCGGTATTGGATTTGCGCTTTACCGATGCAAAAACAACCATTACAAAAACATTTACCTACAGTACCGACCTGCAATTGGCTTCGCAATTTTTGAAAACATCGGGCGAAGTGGTTTACCGGCAATTATTTCAAAATAACCGGCAACTGAACATTCGCTTTTATGGTGGGGTATTTTTGCGTAATAACGACACCAAAGACTATTTTAGTTTTGCTTTGGAACGACCTACAGATTATTTATTTGATTATTCTTTTCTTGGCCGATCGGAAAGTAATGGCGTTTTTCGGCAACAATTCATTACGGCCGAAGGCGGTTTTAAAAGTCGATTTACGAATCAATTGGCCAATCAATGGTTAATGGCAACCAATATTAGCGGAAGTATTTGGAATTGGATTGAAGCCTATGCCGATTTAGGAGTTATGAAGAATAAAAACGCGGATGCAAGTCTTAAAATGGATTCGGGTATTCGATTGAACTTAGTTACCGATTACTTTGAATTGTATTTCCCTGTTTTTTCATCAAATGGATGGGATGTTGGCCAACCCAATTATGCTGAAAAAATTCGTTTTGTTGTGACATTAAACCCCCGATCGCTTGTAGGGCTATTTACAAGAAAATGGTTTTAAACAACGGTATTTTATCAATAAATCTCACATATTTAACTATATCTTTAAACATAACCGAATCATACGCGGTATATCGGACTCATATTTAGAAATAGTTTAAAAAAATAATTAGCCCCAGACATTACAACCTATTGGGTTTTTATCTAAATTTGTTTCGATCACTGAATTGAATTAGTCGTATGACAACACAAAACAACCCTGAAATTACTTTTGAAGATTTTAAAGATGCGGTTTTAAATGATTACAAAATTGCACGTATTAGTCGTGAATGTAGTCTTTTAGGCCGTAAAGAAGTCTTAACCGGTAAAGCAAAGTTTGGGATTTTTGGAGATGGAAAAGAAGTACCCCAGCTAGCATTAGCAAAAGCATTTCAAAATGGTGATTTTCGCTCAGGTTATTATCGCGATCAAACCTTTATGATGGCAATCGGAGCGCTTTCTATTGAGCAATTTTTTGCAGGTTTGTATGGCCATACCGATTTGGATTTTGACCCCATGAGTGCAGGTCGACAAATGGGTGGACATTTTGCTACCCATTCCTTGGATGAAAAAGGTCAATGGAAAAATTTGACACAACAAAAGAACTCTAGTGCTGATATTTCGCCAACTGCAGGTCAAATGCCTCGTTTGTTGGGCTTGGCTCAAGCATCAAAAATCTACCGAAATGTTTCGGGCATACAACAGGATAAATTTTCAATTAATGGAAATGAAGTTGCTTGGGGAACGATTGGAAATGCTTCAACATCGGAAGGTTTGTTTTTTGAAACGATTAACGCTGCTGGAGTTTTACAAGTTCCTTTGGTCATGAGTATTTGGGATGACGAATATGGGATTTCTGTTCACGCCAAACACCAAACCACTAAAGAAAGTATTTCCGAAATTTTAAAAGGATTTCAACGGGAAAAAGATGGAAATGGTTATGAGCTATTTACCGTAAAAGGATGGGATTATCCAGGATTAATTGAAACTTATCAGAAAGCTGCTGAAATTGCGCGCACCGAACATGTCCCCGTTTTAATTCATATTCAAGAGTTAACACAACCGCAAGGTCATTCCACATCAGGAAGTCATGAGCGTTATAAAAATGCTGAACGACTAGCTTGGGAGACTGAATTTGACTGTTTGTCCCAAATGCGTCAATGGATCATTGATTCTCAATTAGCCTCAGCAGAGGCTATTGACCAAATTGATGAAACCTCTAGAAAAGAAGTATTAGAAGGTAAAAAAGCCGCTTGGAATGCCTTTATCAATCCGATAAAATCAGAACAAAAAGAACTAGTTGCATTGTTACAAAGTATTGCTACAACTAGTGCTAATCGCGTTTTTATCGAAAAAGCAGCCGAAAATTTGGCCGGTATTAAAGAACCGATTCGCAAAGACATCATCACTACTGCTCGAAAAACGGTTCGTTTACTTATCGGAGAAAGTGGGCAAATAATTTTAAATGAATGGATAGCTGCCTATACTAATACCATACAGCCCAAATACAGTTCGCACCTATTTTCTGAATCTGACGAAAACGTATTTTCCGGTTGTGAAGTACCTGCTATTTATGAACCAGATGTAGAAGAAGTCGATGCGCGATTGGTTTTACGGGACAACTTTGATGCCTTATTTACCAAATATCCTGAAGCCTTGATTTTTGGAGAAGATTCTGGAACAATTGGTGATGTTAATCAAGGTCTAGAAGGAATGCAACAAAAATATGGCGAATTGCGCGTAGCCGATGTTGGGATTCGCGAAGCGACTATTCTCGGTCAAGGGATTGGTATGGCAATGCGCGGATTACGTCCTATCGCCGAAATTCAATATTTGGATTATTTATTGTATGCTATTCAAATCATGAGTGATGATTTGGCAACTGTACAATACCGAACTAAAGGAAGGCAAAAAGCCCCTTTAATCATCCGAACCCGCGGACATCGCCTTGAAGGAATTTGGCATTCAGGATCTCCTATGGGTATGATTATCAATGCAGTGCGTGGCATTCATGTTTTGGTGCCCCGCAACATGACCAAGGCAGCTGGATTTTATAATCTATTAATGGAAAAAGACGAACCTGCTTTAATTGTAGAATGCTTGAATGGATACCGTTTAAAAGAAAAAATGCCCACCAATTTAGGCGAATTCAAAACGGCTTTGGGTGTCGTTGAAACATTAAAAGTGGGTAACGATATCACCTTGGTTTCTTATGGTTCAACTTTGCGTTTAGTAGCGCAAGCGGCTAATGAGTTGGAAACTGTGGGTATTACTTGTGAAATTATTGATATCCAATCGTTATTACCCTTTGATCTTAATCACGATATTGTAAAAAGTTTAGCCAAAACGAACCGTTTGCTTATTGTCGATGAAGATGTTCCGGGTGGAGCTAGTGCGTATCTCTTGCAACAAATTCTCGAAGTCCAAAAAGGATATGCTTATTTGGATAGTGCTCCTCAAACATTAACAGCTAAAGCACACCGACCAGCTTATGGAACCGATGGTGACTATTTTTCAAAACCCTCTGTTGAAGATATTTTTGAAAAAGTGTATGAAATCATGCATGAGGCAAAACCTCAATTATATAAAAAATTAAACTAAAAAAATCCCGATTTAATCGGGATTTTTTTTCATTCATTGTATTTATAAATTTTTGTAAGGTCAATCGATTTTATATTGAATAACATTAAACCAATTAAAAGACAAACATTGCGCGTTCACTCATCATTGCATTGACTTCATCGGCAACTTGGGCAATCACTTCCTCATCGTTAAGATTCATAAGTACGCGATCAATAAATTCTACAATAATTTCCATATCCGATTCAATTAGACCCCGCGTTGTGATAGCAGGTGTACCAACACGAATACCGGAAGTTACGAAGGGCGACTTGTCATCAAAGGGAACCATGTTTTTGTTCACTGTAATTTCAGCTTTTACCAAAGCATGCTCCGCTTCTTTTCCACTTACCCCTTTATTTCGCAAATCAATCAACATCATATGGTTGTCGGTACCTCCCGAAATAATGTGGTATCCTCTTTTTACAAAAGCAGCAGCCATTGCTTGTGCGTTCTTCTGAACTTGAACAATATACCGGAAAAATTCGTCGGTAAGTGCTTCGCCAAAAGCAACCGCTTTAGCCGCTATAATATGCATTAAAGGACCGCCCTGATTACCAGGGAACACGGCCATATCGAGCACATGAGACATCATGCGAATATCACCTTTTGGCGTTGTTAATCCCCAAGGATTTTCAAAATCTTTCCCCATCATAATCAATCCT
The DNA here is from genome assembly GCF_027484945.1 of Flavobacterium sp. Classification (GTDB taxonomy): domain Bacteria; phylum Bacteroidota; class Bacteroidia; order Flavobacteriales; family Flavobacteriaceae; genus Flavobacterium. The sequence continues at coordinate 17,132 of NZ_JAIXRZ010000018.1, read as the reverse complement.
CCACGTGGCCCACGTAGCGTTTTGTGAGTAGTTGTCGTAACAATATGGCAATGTGGAATCGGATCATTTAGCAATCCTTTGGCAATTAAACCCGCAGGATGCGAAATATCCGCTAATAATAACGCCCCTACATTATCCGCAATTTCTCGAAATCGTTTAAAATCCATATCGCGTGAGTAAGCTGAAGCTCCTGCAATAATCATTTTTGGCTGCTCTTTGGTGGCAATTTCTTGAATTTTATCATAATTCAATACGCCCGTTTCTTGATCTACACCATAAAATACCGGGCGGTATAATTTTCCAGAAAAGTTAACCGGTGAACCGTGTGTTAAATGACCTCCGTGCGACAAATCAAATCCTAAAATAGTGTCACCGGGCTTTAAACAAGCAGCAAAAACAGCGGTATTCGCTTGAGAACCAGAATGCGGTTGTACATTTACATAATCCGCACCAAATAAAGCTTTGGCGCGATCGATAGCAATTTGTTCAACGATATCCACAACTTCACAGCCTCCATAATAGCGTTTTCCTGGATATCCCTCTGCATACTTATTCGTCAGACACGAGCCTGCTGCCTCCATAACTTGATCACTTACGAAATTCTCGGAAGCAATCAATTCAATACCATGTTGTTGTCTGTCCTGTTCGTCCAGAATTAAATCAAAGATTTGTTCGTCTCGTAGCATTTTTTTATGATTTTTCATTTAAGCACTCCAAAATTACAAATTCTGTTTGTCAAATAGATTGTAAGGTCTATATTTGGTTGTATTTTTTTCAACAATAAATCAACATTTTATTATGCCACAATTTGCCAATAACCCAAACCGTAAATCCTGGCTTCCAGTTCCGGAAAACAGTGATTTCCCTATTCAAAACATACCCTTTGGAGTTTTTTTAACAAAAGAAGATGTGATTACCACAGGTACACGAATCGGGGATTACGCCATTGATATGGGCGCTCTGCAACAATTGGGTTATTTTGAAGGTATTGATTTACCCGACGACATGTTTCTTCAAGACAGTTTAAATGACTTTATTTCCTATGGTAAAAAAACCTGGCGGCAGGTTCGCAATCGCCTCTCCGAAATTTTTGAAAGCAATAACAGTCAATTACGTGACAATACCAACCACCGCGAAGTAGTGATTTTTCATATTAACGATATAGAAATGCTTTTACCGGTTCAAATTGGAGATTACACTGATTTTTACAGCAGTAAAGAGCATGCTACGAATGTAGGCAAAATGTTTCGTGATCCTGAAAATGCGCTACTACCCAACTGGCTTCATATTCCCGTAGGCTATCACGGACGTAGTTCGACCATTGTTCCGTCGGGAGTCCCAGTTCATCGACCTTTGGGCCAAACTTTTCTAGCAGACGCAACAGCACCGGTTTTCGGACCTTCGAAGTTGGTCGATTTTGAATTGGAAATGGCTTTTATTACAACCGATGCAAATATCATGGGGGAAAATGTTCCAGTAAACGAAGCCGAAGAATATATTTTTGGAATGGTATTATTTAATGATTGGAGTGCACGTGATATACAAAAATGGGAATATGTTCCTCTTGGACCCTTTCTTGCCAAAAACTTCGCATCGTCAATCTCACCCTGGATTGTTACTATGGATGCCCTCGAGCCATTTCGAGTGGCGAGTCCAGAACAAAACCCCAAACCCTTACCCTATCTTCAACAGGAGGGCAATCGTGCTTTTGATATCCAATTGGAAGTAGCCATTCAACCCGAAAATGTTGGCGAAACAGTGGTTTCAAGGTCTAATTTTAAATATATGTATTGGACAATGGCGCAACAATTAGCACACCATACGAGTAATGGTTGTCGCGTAAATTCGGGCGATATGATGGGAAGTGGAACCATTTCGGGTCCAACCGAGGATAGCTTTGGCTCTATGCTCGAACTTAAAAAAAAAAAAAAAAATCCATTAACCATGCAAGACGGTAGTGAACGAAAATTTATCAATGATAATGACACGGTGATTATTCGTGGTTATTGTAAAAATGAGGCTATTCGTATTGGTTTTGGTGAATGTTCAAGTAAACTTTTACCTGCTTTACCCTTGAAATCCTAATGTGATGAAAAAAATTGGTTGTGTTTTCGGACTTTTTTTTATTCTACTTGCCTGTGGTGTGCAACAATCTCGGGAAGCTTTAACTTCTGGTAATTACTTCCGCTAAAAATACTAAACGAAAACCGACTGGCTGCTTTTGTCTTTGACACATTTCCTTTAGCGAGTGAATTTATGTTCGAACATATTTACGCTAAGTTTAAGGGTAATAAACAAGCGTGTGATGCTAATTATCTTCCCTATTTTGAAAGGGTTGCCGTAACTTTTCCAACTAATGAACAGATGGTTGCCGATTCAGGACAAAACCTCAAAAATAAATTGAAAGATATTCTAGTACAGCATAAAATTAGAAAGTAAATTTTTACGGTCTGAGTTAAAGTATTCGTTTATTTTGGACTTAAAAATTTTAAAAAATACCTAAATTTGAGTGGATCAAAAATCATTAGTATGTTTACCTTCCGCAAACTTGTAATTTTTTTAAGTGTTTTTTTCCTCTTGAGTTTAGTAAATGTTACGTTTTGCACCTTACTGTTTTGTCCTACTTGTGATTTTGACGACTCTGGATTTCTTTTTCAACTTTTTTTTACTGATGATGCTGCCGATGGTTATCAAGTGTATCCAACTTTTTTCAACATTATTTTTGTAGCAATCCTAAGTTTTGTCTATACTGTAATTTATCCCGACAACTCCAACCGTAAGCGCTTTCGCTAACAAAGTCAACCAAAGAAATTCCTTTACTTTGGCATAATTTTTACTTATTTTTGCAAAAAATATTTTTCCAACACTATGTCAAATGTAACTGTTGGTTTGGTCCAAATGACGTGTACGAACGACAAAGCGGCCAACCTTGAAAAAGCAATTCGAGAAGTGCGTGTTGCCGCCGGGAAAGGCGCTCAAATAATATGCCTTCAGGAATTATTCACTTCCTTATATTTTTGTGATGTTGAAGATTACGCTAATTTTCAATTAGCAGAACCGATTCCGGGTCCGAGTACCCAAACCCTATCCATGGTGGCTAAAGAATTGGGTGTTGTAATTATCGCCTCTTTATTTGAAAAAAGAACACACGGCATCTATCACAATACTACTGCAGTAATCGACGCAGATGGCTCGTATTTAGGGAAATACCGCAAAATGCATATTCCCGATGATCCGGCTTTTTATGAAAAATTCTATTTTACTCCTGGTGATTTAGGTTATAAGGTTTTTCAAACCCAATTTGCTAAAATCGGAATCCTAATTTGTTGGGATCAATGGTACCCCGAGGCGAGTCGTATCACGGCTTTAATGGGGGCCGAAATTTTATTTTATCCAACAGCTATAGGTTGGGCAACCGATCAAGATGAAGAAACAAACCGCGACCAATACAATGCTTGGCAAACCATACAACGTGCGCACGCGGTAGCCAATGGGGTTCCTGTTGTAAGTGTAAATCGCGTTGGATTTGAGCAAAATGGCGCAATGCAATTTTGGGGAGGTAGTTTTGTTACCAACGGTCAGGGAAAATTATTATATTTAGGTTCCCACGACCAAGAAGAAACAACGGTTGTTCCTTTAAATTTAAATGAAACGGATTATTTTCGCATGCATTGGCCGTTTATGAGAGATCGTCGTATCGATAGTTATACACCAATAACCAAACGATTTATCGATGAAGACTAATTGGGCTACACCAAAATCGTTAGGTTATTACTTTCCAGCTGAATTTGCACCACAAGATGCCTTGTGGTTGTCTTGGCCGCATAAAGAAGCATCCTGGCCCGGCAAAATTCATACTATTTTTGAACCCTATGCCGAGTTTATTCTGCAAGTAGCTTCGCATCAACGGGTGTGTATTAATGTGGCCGATCCAACTATGCAAGCGTTTGCAGAAGAAAAAATTAAAAGTGCCGCCTATGCCCAATCAATTAGCGATTTTGATTCGCGTTGGGCGCGCATCACATTTTACCATCATCCTACGAATGATGCATGGTGCCGTGATCACGGTCCGGCCTTTTTACTTCACAAAAGCGAAGCCAAAAAAGCCATTGTAGACTGGGGTTACAACGCCTGGGGCGGAAAGTATCCACCGTTTGACTTAGACGATGTGATTCCTACAAAAATTGGAGAAAAACTAGAATTGCCCGTATTTAATCCGGGAATTGTCATGGAAGGCGGTAGTGTTGAATTTAATGGACGTGGAACACTACTTACAACCACTGCCTGTTTATTGAATGAAAACCGTAATCCCCATTTGAATCAAGCCCAAATTGAGGAGTATTTACACAACTTTTACGGGGTAGAACACATTCTTTGGCTTGGCGATGGAATTATTGGCGACGATACCGACGGTCATATTGATGATATCACCCGATTTGTGAATGAAGATACGGTATTGACTGTGGTGGAGGAAAATAAAAACGATGAGAATTATGAAATTCTTCAAGAAAACTTAAAATTGCTTCACAAAATGCGCTTGGAAAACGGGAAGCAATTGAATGTGGTTGAACTTCCCGTGCCGAAACCGGTAATCTATGAAGATCAAATACTCCCTGCATCGTATGCTAATTTCTATATTTCCAACGAAACCGTTATTGTGCCCACGTTTCAGGATTTAAAAAATGATGATCAGGCATTGGATATAATTCAGCAATGCTTCCCAACACGACGTGTGGTAGGTATTGACTCCGTCGATCTTATCTGGGGACTCGGAAGTTTTCATTGCTTGAGCCAACAAGAACCTTCAATAATTTTATAAAAAAAGCTCCTCTATTGGAGCTTATATTTTTTTTGCTGTAGAAATCAATGTACTCAACTAAGTAAATTGTTGCAACTCTTCAACTGAAATCCCTTCATGGGAAGCATGATACACCGCACACCCATTTCTAATCACTATGACTTGTGGCGACTGATGAATCACCTCTAATTGTGCGGCAATGGTATTGGAAATTGGACGGTACTCCAACAAATCCAAAAAGTAGGGTACCATTTTCCCCTCCAAATTCCATTGGTTTTCAAATTGGCGTAACGCCATCCTACTAATACTACAGCGTGTACTGTGTTTAAAAACAACTACTGGTTGGGTATACGACTCTTGAAGCATTTCCTCAAATTGCCCTAAATCCCTTAGCAATCGCCATGCTATTCGTGATTCTGATTCCGATTCTTGCCCACCAAATAAAGATCCTAATAAACCCATACGTACAACATTATTTTTCTCAAAAATACAAAATATCAAATTACGACTTGAATTGGCATTTCAAATTCAACAGAATAGACAAAACGACAGTAAAAAAATGAGAAAACATTTGATTTTCAGTCATATTGACAGCGTTTTCCACTTGGAACATTTATTGAAAGTATTGTCTTAGCGTTTTCAAAACGTGTATTTTACAACTCAAAAGAAAACCATTCTATGAATTTAAAAAACTTAACCATCAAGTCCCAAGAAGCGCTGCAACATGCCCAACAAATTGCACAGGCTTTCGGACACCAGCAACTTGAAAACGAACATCTATTTAAAGGTGTTTTAGAAGTTGACGAAAATGTAACACCGTTTTTGTTGAAAAAACTAAACGTAAATGTGGCGTTATTCCTCCGGATTTTGGAAAGCACTCTAGAAAGTTTCCCAAAAGTAACAGGTGGCGATATCATGCTTTCACGAGAGGCCAATGCATCACTAACTGAAGCCGGAATCATAGCAAAAAAAATGAACGATGAATATATTGCAATCGAACATTTAATACTAGCCCTTTTCAAATCAAAAAGTAAGTTAGCCCAAATTTTAAAAGATCAAGGGGTTACTGAAAAGGGATTAGAAGCGGCTATTGCCGAACTCCGTAAAGGAGAACGGGTAACTTCAACCTCGGCCGAAGAAACCTATAATGCGTTAAACAAATATGCAAAAAACTTAAATGCATTAGCGCAAAATGGTAAACTCGATCCCGTAATTGGTCGCGATGAAGAAATTCGACGCGTATTACAGATTTTAACCCGACGAACCAAAAACAACCCAATGCTCATTGGCGAACCGGGTGTTGGAAAAACCGCAATTGCCGAAGGTCTAGCGCATCGTATTGTTGATGGTGATGTTCCTGAAAATTTAAAAGATAAAATTGTTTATTCACTCGATATGGGCGCCCTAATTGCTGGAGCTAAATACAAAGGTGAATTTGAAGAACGCTTAAAATCGGTAGTCAAAGAAGTCACATCGGCCGAAGGAGATATTGTCTTGTTTATAGATGAAATCCATACGCTTGTAGGCGCCGGTGGTGGCGAGGGAGCAATGGATGCTGCTAATATCTTGAAACCCGCGTTGGCAAGGGGAGAATTGCGCGCAATTGGGGCTACAACCCTCGACGAATACCAAAAGTATTTTGAGAAAGACAAAGCCCTAGAACGTCGTTTTCAAAAAGTCAATATAGATGAACCCGATACTGAAAGTGCGATTTCTATTTTACGGGGAATCAAAGAAAAGTATGAAACGCACCATAAAGTACGTATCAAAGATGATGCAATTATTGCCGCTGTAGAATTGTCACAACGCTATATTACCAATCGTTTCTTACCCGACAAAGCAATCGATTTGATGGATGAAGCCGCTTCAAAATTGCGAATGGAAATCAATTCCAAACCTGAAGAATTGGATGTTTTGGATCGAAAAATCATGCAATTAGAAATTGAAATTGAAGCGATTAAACGCGAACAAGATGAGATCAAATTGAAGTCGTTAGGACTTGATTTGGCGAACTTAAAAGAAGAACGAAACGAAATTTTCGCCCAATGGAAGTCGGAAAAGGAAGTTGTAGAAAACATTCAAAATGTGAAACAATCCATTGAAGATTTCAAGTTAGAAGCGGAACGTGCAGAACGTGAAGGCGATTATGGAAAAGTTGCCGAATTGCGCTATGGAAAAATTAAAGAAGCACAAGAACAACTCGATGCATTACAAATCCAACTCCAAGAAAATCAAAAAGGGGAATCCTTAATAAAAGAAGAAGTTACTCATGATGATATTGCCGAAGTCGTGGCAAAATGGACAGGGATTCCGGTAACCAAAATGCTGCAAAGTGAACGCGAAAAATTGTTGAAATTAGAAGACGAACTTCACAAACGCGTTATTGGACAAGAAGAAGCCATCATCGCGATTAGCGATGCCGTACGCCGCAGTAGAGCGGGTTTGCAAGATGCCAAAAAACCGATTGGCTCGTTCTTGTTTTTGGGAACTACAGGTGTAGGTAAAACTGAATTGGCCAAAGCTTTGGCCGAATATTTATTTGATGATGATGCTGCCATCACCCGAATTGATATGAGTGAATATCAAGAACGCCACAGTGTGAGTCGTTTAGTAGGTGCACCTCCCGGATACGTGGGCTATGATGAAGGGGGACAATTGACCGAAGCGGTTCGAAGAAAACCCTATAGTGTAGTTTTGTTGGACGAAATTGAAAAAGCCCATCCCGATACGTTCAATATCTTATTACAAGTATTGGATGAAGGACGATTAACTGATAATAAAGGGCGTCTGGCCGATTTTAAAAACACCATTATTATTATGACTTCTAATATGGGAAGTACAATTATTCAAGAAAAATTTGAACAGAATAAAAATGCGTGGACATCGGCAGCTGAATTGGCCAAAGTGGAAGTTTTAGGTATGCTCAAACAAATTGTCCGCCCTGAATTTCTTAACCGTATCGATGAGATTGTAATGTTCACACCTTTGTCTCACAATGATATTCGTCAAATTGTCGAATTACAACTAAAATATGTTATCAAAATGTTGGCACAACAACACATCGTCTTAGCAGCGACACCCGAAGCTATTGATTATTTAGCGACCAAAGGCTACGATGTTGAGTTTGGCGCACGACCGGTGAAACGTGTGGTACAGCGCGAAGTTTTGAATCAACTGTCCAAAGAAATTTTAGCGGGAACAATTACAACCGAAAGCATTCTATTGTTGGATAGTTTTGACGGTAAATTGGTTTTCCGAAATCAATAAATTATTTCTTTTGTAAAGCAAACCTAATCCGCTCTCCTGAGGGGGTTAGGTTTTACTATTTTATCAATAACCATTTTTTAATTTGTATTTTCGTAAAAATAACAGTACGCATAACGCTGTTTAATTCAATAAATGTCAAATTAATGCCCGATAACGATTTTAATTTACAATCCAATGCATCCATAGGACGTCGTTTTATGGCCTATGTTATTGATGTATTTCCTTTATTTTTACTTGTATTTACATTTGCTAAAAATATCGTACATGTAAACATCCTTGACCAAAGTTTACTCAAAACAAATCCCCAGCACTATTATTTTATCCAAAATTCGGTTCGGTATACCGTCTTTGGGTTGTGGGTATTGATTTCATTTGCACTCGAATGTTCAACATGGCAAGGTTCATGGGGTAAACGAATAATGGGTATTAAAGTTGTTGATGCTTATGGTGAAGCCATATCAATCCAACAAAGTTTACAGCGCAATGGCGTTAAAATAGTAGCTATGCTTTGTTTTGGCATTGGTTTTTTCTGGATTCTTTTTAACAAAAACCGATCCGGCTGGTATGATTTGACTGCAAAAACTAAAGTTGTGTATCGCGAATAACATTTAGTCAAAAAATGCATACGACACATTCTATTCCCAATTTAATAATATCTTTGCGAAAATCTTTTAAAAATTAACCCATGAAAAAAAGTAGTATTTGGATAGCAACCCTATGTTTAATGGTTGCGTTTTCTATTCAAGCGCAAACTAAAAAAGTAGCAGTAGTTACTTTTTTTGCCAACAAAGTTATTGATTGTCAGGATATTTTAGCCAATCGTGCTGTAGAAAATTTAGCAAAAGACGTCTTGCGTCTACGCGATAATCCCGATTTCAATTTAACACCGATTTTTGAAAAGTACCACGATACTTTTTTTAATGATTATGCCAAAGCATTTCCATTTGCACTCGTACCCGAGGGCGAAGTAACATCCAACGCTAAATACCATGAGTTTGTTCCCGATTATGGTAAAACCAGTTATGATGCACAAAACTTCTTAGTGTATCACGGTTATAAATACATTTATGATGGTTTTATGGGTAAACGCAATGAAGTTGAAATGGCTAAATTATTTTCAGATATTGCCGATGGTGTAATGTTTGTAAGTATTGATTTTGCTTTTGAACGCGGCATCGGATTTGGAGGTACTTCAACCCTAAAAGTTCGTGCTTTCACCCGAATTTCGTTATACAACAAAAACGGAGAAAAAGTTTTTGCAATTAAAGAATCGGAGCGTTGTTCAAACACGATGATGATGGTTGGCGGAATTCCTGTTTTGGATCCAAAAGATATTTTACCCAGTTGTGACAGTGCTATGAATGAATTAATGGGCGATTTACGCAAACGATTGGATAAAATTGCTAAAAAAGCGGCTGATAAACTTTAAATCATGAAATCAATTATCATTAAATTCAGCACAATTGCTTCTGTAATTATTGTGGTGTTTATGATTTTTTCAACGGTGTTATTTGTTCAACTGAATAACGACCCGATGACAATGATGGTTGGTTTTGGAGGAATGCTACTTGGATTTTCAACCATTTTTATAGCCCTTGAAAAATACAAGAAACATCAAGGTGGAACTCTTTCATTTTTAGATGGATTAAAAATTGGTTCGGCAATTGCAATTATAGGCGCACTTAGTTATACCCTTGTATGGATGTTGGAATTTGAATTCGTATTTCCCGATTTCATGGATAAATATGCCGCCTCTCAAATTGAGCAACTAAAAATATCCGACTTAAAACCTGATGAAATGGCTGATGCGACTAAAAAAATGCAGGAAATGGCCCTGAATTACAAAAATCCCTTCTATCGGTTTGCAATTACGCTATACGAAATTCTTCCTTTTGGAATGTGCATTGCGCTACTAGCAACCTTGATACTTCGTAAAAAAACAATAAGTAAGATATAAAAAAAGCCCTCAAATGAGGGCTTTTGTATTATTCAACATCTTTGGTATATCCAAAACTCTGTTTTCCAATTGTGAGCACAAATCCTTTTTTGTCGGCTGCAAACTCAATCGATAATTCAGCCTGTTCAAATGTAAATAACCCATTATCTTTATCCTCAAGCGGAATTGAGGGCTGTCCTTCGGCATTCAAAACTAAAGTGCCTTCTTCTTCCGTTAGTTGTATTTTTAAAGGAATCAATTCACTTGAATATTGTCCGAGGATAGGGGTATAATCTTTAGTCGCTGTTATTCCATTTTGCTCTAAGGTCCAAACATTATTGGCGCTATCAATATCCGGAAAAACGTGGTCTGGGTCTAAAGAAATTGAGCTCAATTCTTCTGTGGTTGGAACTTTAAATGACCAACTTGAATTGCGTTTCCAAATTTCTACGGGTAATTGCATACGACTTACTTTTCCAGAAACCGTTTTAATTTCTACATAGACAGGCATTGGTAATTTTTCCAAATTAGCAATGGTAACAATAGCCCCTCGTTTTGGATCGTTTTTCTCATAACGCACTCGTTTAATTACTTGATCTGCCATCCAATTGTTTTGAAACCACCCGCGCCAAAACCAACTCAAATCTTCACCACTTACATTTTCCATCGTTCTAAAAAAATCATCCGGCTGCGGATGCTTATAGGCCCAACGTTCAATATACGTTTTAAAAGCGTTATCAAACCGTTCTTCCCCAAGAATCGTTCGCAATACACGTAAACCATATCCAGGTTTATAGTACGCTAAATATCCTAAATTATCTTCTTTCATATTATCCGGAGCTGCCATCACGGGTTCGAGCGAAGGATCCATAACCATATTCGCCATACCATGCATATCGGTAATCGTATCATCAAATTCTCCTTTATTAAAATCTTGACCACTCAAAGTATTGATGAAGGTATTGAATCCCTCATCCATCCAAGCAAAGCGTCGTTCATTGGAACCTACAATCATAGGAAACCAAATATGTCCAAATTCATGATCGGTAACGCCCCACAATTCTTTGCCTTTGGATTCCCAACTACAAAAAACAATACCCGGGTATTCCATTCCGTTTTCATTTCCAGCTACATTAGTTGCCGCTGGATAAGGATATTCTAACCAGCGCTTGGAATAATTTTCGATACAATTTTTAGTGTATTCTGTAGAACGTCCCCAAGCTTCACTTCCACTACTTTCAATAGGATAGGCTGATATAGCTAACGATTTCTTGCCACTGGGTAAATTGATCCGTGCAGCATCTATTATAAATGCTGGAGAAGAAGCCCAAGCAAAATCACGTGAATTTTTAATAGCAAATTTCCATGTGAGCATTGCTTTTCCCGTAGGTCGTGAACTTGAACTCGTAATCTCATCAGCCGCACGTATCATTACAGCAGTATCACTGTTCTTGGCTGTATTCCAGCGTTTGATTTGCGCTGCAGTGTAAACTTCTGTTGGATTGAGCAATTCGCCAGATCCCACCACTATATGGTTTGCTGGCACGGTAAGTTCCACATTAAAGTCTCCGTATTCCAAATAAAATTCACCCGCTCCCAAATAGGGTAACGTATTCCAACCGTAAACATCATCATAAACGCACATCCGAGGATACCATTGCGCCATCGTGAAAACTTTTCCATGTTGTGTTTCCATAACACCCATTCGGTCTGAGCCATAATCGGGTGAAAAAAACGAAAATTCAATTTTTAATTTCACCAACGCCCCATTGGCCGCTAACGGCTGGGGTAAAAAAACCTGCATTCGGGTATCTGTAATGATAAATTTCACTTCTTTCTCATTAGTTTTCCCAGCAGCTGAAGTCAAAACTTTAACCGATTTTATTGTAAAACCACCATCAAAATCTTGTCCTTTGGCACCGTTTCGACTACCGTTGAGAGGGATAACAGCAGAGCCACGTGAATCTTTTTTAAATAAATTTTGATCCACATTCAACCATAAAAAACTCAATTTATCGGGGCTATTGTTGGTATAGGTTAATAGTTCAGAACCTGTAATCTCTTTAGTCGTTTCATTTAAAGATGCCTTAATACTGTAGTCGGCGCGGTTTTGCCAGTATTTCGGACCCGGTTGACCACTAGCTGAGCGGGTTTCTGTTGCATTTTTGGTATAAAAATTATTGGCAAATGTTTCGTTGTAGTCATAAACCGATTCGGTTTTTTGTGCAACAGCTGAAATGGTAAAAATCAATACCCCTATTAGTTGGGTAACACGAAAAGAAGCGTTCATAGTGATCGAAATTAAATGAGAACAAATAAATAAAAAAAAGCGCTATATTCCACATCAATAATTTAATTATTAAAAAATTACCAAATATGATTTCGTATTCTTTTACACCGTTTCCAGAATTAGAAACTTCGCGACTTCGGTTACGTCAGGTTGGGGAATATGATTGGCCAGAAATTTTAAAATTACGAGGGAATCGCGAAACGATGCAATACATTCCCAGACCATTGGTTACCACTCCACAAGAAGCAATTGACCATATTAAAACCATACAAGATAAAATTAGAACCCATGAAGGAATTAATTGGGCTATTACGTTAAAAGAGGAAGATCGCTTGCTCGGTGTAATTGGCCATTATCGATTACAACCCGAGAATTTTCGTAGCGAAATTGGATACATGCTTCTACCTGAAGCACAGGGACAAGGAATCGCATCGGAAGCCATTAAAGCAATTTTAATTTATGGGTTCGAATCGATGCAGTTGCACTCGATTGAGGCTATCATTGATCCAGAAAATCGGAGTTCTGAACGTGTTCTTCAAAAAATTGGCTTTGTTAAGGAAGGTCATTTAAAAGAAAACGAATTTTTCAATGGTCGCTTCTGGGATACCGTTATTTATTCATTACTACGACAAAATTTCAAAGAAATCCAATCATTATAACTTATAATTTCAAAAAATAGCGACCTTTAGCTGCAATTAGCTATCCATTGGGATTCAAAATAGGCAATAATGAATTGTGTAATTATTGTACATTTGTATAATGATTAAAGAAATAAACATTCTTAATAAGCGTGCGCGATTTGACTATGAAATACTGGAAACGTATAGTGCTGGAATGGTACTTACGGGTACCGAAATCAAATCCATACGTCAAGGAAAAGTCCAAATCGCAGAAAGTTTTTGTGAGTTTCACAGTCATGAACTTTTTGCAATAAACACCTACATTGAAGAATATGCTTTTGGAACGGCATTTAATCACAAAGCGCGAAGTGAGCGAAAATTGTTATTGAACAAAAAAGAATTAAAAAATTTAGCACGAAAAGTTGAAACGAAAGGTCTTACTATTGTTCCTTTACGCTTATTTACAAATGAAAAAGGTCGTGCTAAATTAGAGATTGGTTTGTGCCGTGGTAAAAAGAATTATGATAAACGTGAAACGTTAAAAGACCGTGATACGCAACGCGATTTAGATCGTTTGAAAAAATCCTACTAATATGCTAAAGGATTTACTAAAAAAAGGGCGCGAACGCTCTGGTTTTACAACGCGAGTGTTGGCTGAAAAAGCAACTATCGACCAAGCGTTAATTAGTAAATTTGAAAATGGTTACCGCATCCCTACCAAAAATCAAGCCCTCTTGCTTGCAACACTACTCGAGATTGATTTAAAAGTAATTCAAGTAGCATGGTACCGAGAAAAACTGCTTCATATTGTTGATTTCAATCCAGAAGCAATCGAAGCCGTAACCGGTATTTTAGAGGAGAAAGGATTGAATATGGCAAAAAGCTCCGAAAAAGAAGCACAAATTGCCTCTATACTTTCTGAAATTGATAATTTGAAGAATCGTTTGCAACAATTGTAACGCCTAGGTAATAATAGCTTTTGCTTAACTTTTATTTTCCAACAAGGGAACAAATTGAAAATCACCGCACTCATGTTTTTCAAATTGCGTTTCGTTTTTCCGAACTAATACCGTCATAATTTGCTTTTTTGTTCCAACAGGTATCACTAATCGCCCACCTATTTTGAGTTGGGCCAATAACGCATTCGGAATTTGTGGAGCCCCAGCAGTCACAATAATGCTATCAAAAGGAGCATGTGTGGGCAGGCCTTTATACCCGTCACCAAACGATAGGTGTTTTGCTCGAATTCCTAATTTAGGCAATAAAAGTGCGGTTGCTTTAAACAATTCATTCTGACGTTCAACCGAATATACTTTTGCACCAAGGGTACACAAAACCGCCGTTTGATAACCACTTCCTGTCCCTATTTCAAGAACCTTATCGCCTTTTTTTACTTGTAATAATTGCGTTTGATAAGCAACGGTATAGGGCTGAGAAATGGTCTGACCGGCGCCAATTGGAAACGCTTTATCTTGGTAAGCAAAATCTTCAAAAGAGGAATTCAAAAACAAATGTCGAGGGATAATTCGAATAGCTTCCAACACATTTTTATCTACTATCCCCTTGTTTTCCAAGAGGGTAACTAATTGGTTGCGCAAACCTAGATGTTTTGATGTGTCTTTCACAGAAATTGCTCTTTTCGTTTGGTAAAAATAAGTGGAATCCTCCCAAAATGCAAATCGAATTTCTTCTAACTTTTACCTGAAAAAAGAGCTATAAAAACTAGGCAATCTCAATTGTAGATTTTCCATTTATTGCTACATTTGAGAAAAATATTACGATATGCTCAAAGTTGGCGTTCTGGGTGCTGGCCATCTAGGAAAGATTCATTTACGACTATTACAACAATCAATACACTATGAACTGGTTGGCTTCTATGATGAGAATGCCGACTATGCAGATAAAATTGCTGCAGAATATGGATATCGCCGATTTGAAACTATAGCGCAATTAATTGATGTAGTTGACGTAATCGACATTGTAACCCCTACCCTTTCGCATTTTGCATGTGCCAAAATGGCGATTGAATCGGGTAAACATGTCTTTATTGAAAAACCAATAGCAACTACGGTTGAAGAAGCAGAAGCAATAATCGCTTTAGCAAAAAGGCATAATGTTAAAGGTCAGGTAGGTCACGTAGAACGTTTTAATCCAGCATTTACTGCAGTTAAAGATCAAATTGAAAACCCCATGTTTATTGAAACGCACCGTTTGGCCGAATTCAATCCTAGAGGAACCGATGTACCTGTAGTCTTGGATTTAATGATTCATGATATTGATGCCATTTTAAGTGTCGTTCGTTCAAAAGTGGCGCATGTTCACGCTAGTGGAGTAGCCGTTTTGAGTCAGTCTCCCGATATTTCCAATGCGCGTATCGAATTTGACAACGGTTGTGTAGCAAATATTACTGCCAGTCGTATTTCGATGAAAAACATGCGTAAATCGCGCTTTTTCCAAAAAGATGCCTATATCTCTGTCGATTATTTAGAAAAAACCTGTGAGGTCGTAAAAATGAAAGATGCCCCTGAGCATCCGGGTGATTTTGATATGATTCTTCAGAATGCTGAAGGCGAACGCAAGCAAATTTATTTTAATAATCCAACCGTAGAACCCAACAATGCAATTTTGGATGAGTTGGAAGCATTTGCTGATGCTATCCACCACAATACAATTCCTGTAGTGACTTTAGAAGATGGTACAGAAGCACTCCGGGTAGCCTATCGGATTATAGAAGCGATGAAAAAGTAATAACAAATTTGAAATTAAGTAAAATAATTTAGATTCTAAAAATGAAAACAGTAGCAGTACTCGGTGCGGGTACGATGGGTAATGGAATTGCTCACACCTTTGCACAATGCGGATTTACCGTAAAATTGATTGATATTTCTGAAAAATCATTGGAAAAAGGAATGCAAACCATTGCGGCTAATTTAGACCGAATGGTAGCCAAAGGTTCGATTAGCGAAAATGATAAACATTCAACCATTGGAAACATTATTACCTATACCGAATTAAAAGATGGTGTGGTTGGAGTTGACCTCGTGGTTGAAGCCGCTACGGAAAATATAGAATTAAAATTAAACATTTTCAAGCAATTGAGTGCGCTTTGCGAACCAAATGTAATTCTAGCAACGAATACTTCATCGATTTCTATCACCCAAATTGCAGCACAAGTGGTGCATCCCGAACGTGTGATTGGAATGCATTTTATGAATCCGGTGCCCATTATGAAATTGGTTGAGATCATTCGGGGTTATTCTACTTCAAATGAAGTTACGAAAGTAATTATGGATTTATCGGTACAATTGGGTAAAGTTCCCACCGAAGTAAATGATTATCCTGGATTTGTGGCTAACCGAATTTTAATGCCCATGATCAATGAAGCGATAGAAACCTTATACAACGGTGTGGGTGGTGTTTATGAAATCGATACGGTTATGAAATTAGGAATGGCGCATCCTATGGGGCCGCTACAATTGGCTGACTTTATTGGATTAGATGTTTGTTTATCTATTTTAAATGTAATGTATGACGGATTTAAAAATCCGAAATATGCTCCATGTCCCTTGTTGGTAAACATGGTTATGGCAGGCAAATTGGGGGTTAAATCGGGAGAAGGATTTTATGATTATTCCGAAAGTAAAAAAGCTGAAAAAGTAGCCAAACAGTTTTTGAATAGTAGTCTTTAGTTTATTTATTTACAACCATTTACGATCGTTAGTTTTAGGTAAATCAATAGCAAATTAAAACGAATCCTATTTAATTTATAATTTAAAATTTATAATTCAAATGTCTACCCTGCTCCCTTTTAAAGCAGTTCGTCCAGTATCGGATAAAGTCGCTTTGGTGACCTGCAGAAATTATGATGATTATAGTCCGGCGGAACTTGCGGCTTGGCTTAATTTCAATCCGTATTCTTTTTTGCATGTGATCAATCCGGCCTTTGTTTATACACAAAAAATAACTTTAGACAAACGATTTAAAGGAGTAGCCAATAAATACGACGATTTTAAAAACGAGGGTGTGTTTATTAGTGAGGAAGAACCCGTTATGTTTTTGTATGAAATTCAGACGAAAACCAACACATTTACGGGAATTGTGGCGGGGACACTTATTGAAGAGTACAAGGCTAACGTAATTAAAAAACATGAAGACACCCTGCACTATCGTGTAGAATTATTTAAAGATTATTTGCACCAAACGGGATTTAATACCGAGCCT
>NZ_JAIXRZ010000012.1 GCF_027484945.1 Flavobacterium sp. | reverse complement strand
TTATACAACTATAATTTATTATCTAAGCTTACCCATAAAGTTCGCCATGTGCGCGATTTTAATCAATTGCCTATTCCGTTTTTATGTGTGGCAACAAATATTGAAAACGGAACCCAAGAGGTACTGCAAAGCGGTTATTTGCCCGAGGCTTTATTGGCTAGTTCGGCCTTTCCTAGCTTGTTTTCTCCCGTAGAAATTAATGGTAAACTCTTGATAGATGGTGGTGTGACCAATAATTATCCGGTCGATGAATTACGAAAAATGGGAGCCGATATCATTATTGGAGTTGATGTTCAAGACGACTTACAAAACCGCGATAATTTAAAAGAAGCTACCCGTATTTTGGTTCAAATTTCCAATTTGGAGATGATTGAAAGCATGAAACAAAAGCAAAAACGTACCGATTTTTATATCAAACCCGATATTAAAGATTACAATGTAATTTCTTTTGATAAAGGCCGAGAGATTATTGCGCGTGGCGAAGCAGCAGCCCGGCAATATAAGGATGAATTTATCAAATTGGCGGCCCAAAATTATACGGTTCAAAAGATGGCGGTACAACAAGACAGTTTGCAAATAGACCGAATTACCGTTAACAGTATTAAAAATTATACCCGCGCCTATGTAATTGGTAAACTTGGATTTAAGCAAGGAATGAAGGTGAGTTATTCCGATTTAAAAAATGGGATCAATAAATTAACTGCAACGGGCAACTTTAGTTCAATTATATTTCAATTAAATCCTTTCAATTCAGGGGACGAACTCGAAATGAAATTGGTAGAAAGTAAAAATAAAACATTTTTGCGTTTTGGTTTGCATTATGATGGTTTGTACAAAAGTGCGGCAATAGTCAATTTTACGCAGAAGAAAATGGTGTTTCGCAATGATGTGTTGTCGGCAGACTTTGCTTTAGGAGATAATTTTAGATACAATTTAGATTATTATGTGGATAATGGATTTTATTTTAGTTTCGGTTTAAAATCCCGCTTCAATCAGTTTAATCGTAATGTAAAGACTACAACTAGTAACCGTACATTTTTTAATCAAGAAGGCATTAACTCATTCAATGTTGATTATTCCGATTTTACACAACAAGCGTATTTACAAACCATTTTTGCTCAAAAATTTTTAATAGGGGCTGGTATTGAGTGGAAACACTTACAAATCAAATCCAAGACCTTAGAAGATCAAAAGCAATATTTTGATAATAGTGATTATGCCAGTGTTTTTGGCTATATGAAATATGATTCTTTCGACAACAAGTATTTCCCAAAAAAAGGTTGGTTTTTTAATGGAGAAGTCGATTCGTATGTATACTCATCAGATTATACAAAACGGTTTGATCGCTTTACTATTGTAAAAGGTGAAGCAGCAATTACCCGAACATTTTATAAAATATTCAATGTAAAGTTACAGTCCGAAGTAGGAATATCTATTGGTGAAAATGGTGCACAGTTTATGGACTTTGTTTTAGGAGGCTATGGTTATCAGACGGTAAATAATTTCCGTCACTTTTATGGATATGATTTTATGGGGGCCATAGCCGATAGTTATATTAAATCGCTTGGAACTGTTGATGTTGAATTTTACAAAAAAAACCATGTCAATTTTTCTGTTAATTATGCCAACTTAGGAGATAAATTATTTGAAACTGGCAATTGGTTTTCAAGACCAAAATTTACGGGGTATGCTTTAGGCTATGGTTTAGAAACCATTTTGGGGCCAATTGAGGCAAAATATTCATGGTCACCTGAACAGCCCAAAGGCTTTTTGTGGCTAAGCGTCGGATTTTGGTTCTAGTCGATGCAATGCATAGCTTTTTTTCGTTAAAAACCCTATATTTGAAAACTATAACATAACCAAAATATAATACTATGTCAATTTGGAGAGTCAAACCCGTAGCTGCTTTTGAAGCAGATATGAAGAAAAGTCAACTAAAAAGGGTTTTAGGTAAATGGAGTCTTACAGCCATTGGAGTTGGTGCCATTATCGGAGGTGGAATATTTGTATTAACAGGAACAGGAGCCTATTATCATGCCGGACCTGCGTTAGCGCTTTCGTTCATAATTGCAGGGGTAGCCTGTGTTTTTGCTGCGCTTTGTTATTCTGAATTCGCTTCAATTTTACCTGTAGAGGGTTCTGCTTATGCTTATGCCTATGGTACAATTGGAGAAATTTTCGCATGGATTATTGGTTGGGGGCTTATACTCGAATACGCAATGGGCTCAATGACCGTAGCGGTTTCTTGGTCAGGGTATTTTAACAAACTGCTCAAAATGTTTGGTTTAAAACTCCCCGAATGGTTAACTACAGATCCTGCTAGTTATACAGGCGATGGGTTTTCTATGAATTTACCTGCATTTTTGATTGTATTATTTGTAATCTCAATTTTAATTAAAGGAACGAGTAGTGCTGCTAAGGCAAACAATTTTATAGTTATACTCAAAGTTTCAGCTGTTTTGTTTGTAATTATTGCAGGGTTGTTCTTTATCAATACTCAAAATTGGGATCCATTTATTCCCGCAGCTACTCAAATCATTGAGAAAGAAACAACACACAATGCGTATGGTTTGGCGGGTGTAATTTCAGGTGCGGCTGCTATTTTCTTTGCTTATGTCGGATTTGATGCGGTTTCTACGCAAGCGGGTGAAGCGATAAATCCGAAGAAGGACGTGCCATTTGCAATTATTGCTTCATTATTGATTTGTACGGTGTTATACATTTTGGTATCCTTAGTTTTAACCGGTATGATGAATTACAAAGATTTTAATCCGCTAGGACAATATCCCGATGCAATAAAAGCGCCTGTAGCCTATGCGTTTGATATTGCAGGTCAAGGATGGGCTGGATTTATTATTACAATTGCTGCCACAGTGGGATTGATTTCTGTATTAATGGTTATGATTATGGGTCAGTCTCGAATTTTCTTAGGAATGTCAAAAGACGGATTAATTCCTCAAGTGTTTTCCAAGATTAATCCCGTCTCAGGTACTCCAAAAACAAATTTGATGATTTTAGGCGCCATTATTTCGGTAGTTGCTGCTTTTACACCAATTAATAAATTGGCAGACATGACTAGTTTCGGAACGTTATTTGCTTTTACCATGGTTTGTATAGCCGTTTGGATTTTACGTATAAAACAGCCCGATTTGAAGCGTACATTTAAAGTGCCTGCATTACCAGTTATTGCGATTTCTGGAATTTTAATCAATACGTATTTAATGATTAATTTGAGTTTAGATGCACAAATGTTGTCTCTAGCATGGTTGGCAATTGGTATTCTTGTCTATTTTATTTATGGCAAACGAAAGTCCAACTTGAATAACCCAACAGAATAAAAACTTCAAAATCCAAATTCGAGAGCATTTGGATTTTTTTTTCGATATTTGTTTACATGAAAGGCTGGAATGGATTATTGTACCATCTAAAGTTCCTCATCAAGAGAAATCCTGAGTGAGGGAGGTTCAGTTTTGGTTTGTAACGGGCGCCAGCCCTATGTTTAATACTTAAATTGTAACGATGCCGATTTATCATCAATTAGGAAATATCCCTCACAAGCGACACATTCAGTTTCGCAAACCCAACGGCGAATTATATTATGAACAATTGTTTGGAACCATCGGATTTGATGGAATGTATTCCAACATGTATCATGTACACCGTCCGACACAGGTTAAAACAATTCGCCGCCAATACAGTGTAGCGCCCAAAATTGCGAAAGCCAATAATATTCAATCCTACCGTTTACGCGGTTTTGAAGTACAACCTCAAGATGATTTTTTAGAAAGCCGAAAAATCGTTTTAACCAACGCTGATTGCCATATTGTATTGGCAGCACCTCGCCAATCTACAACCCAGTACTTTTATAAAAACACAGATTCAGATGAGGTGATTTTTATTCACAAAGGTTCTGGAAAATTACGCACTATGATGGGTAATTTAGATTTTAAGTATGGCGATTATTTGGTAATTCCACGCGGAATGATTTATCAAATGGAATTTAATACTTCGGATAATCGATTATTTATAGTCGAATCCCATCGGCCCGTATACACCCCCAAACAATACCGCAATTGGTTTGGACAATTATTGGAACATGCTCCTTATTGTGAACGGGATATTCGCAAGCCCTATGAATTAGAAACCCACGATGAAACGGGAGAATTTTTAATCAAAATCAAAAAGAAAGATGAAATTTTTGATATGATTTATGCGACACATCCCTTTGATGTAGTTGGGTATGACGGGTATAATTATCCTTATGCCTTTTCGATTCACGATTTCGAACCGATGACAGGTCGAATTCATTTACCTCCGCCAGTGCATCAAACCTTTGAGACCGATGCTTTTGTGATCTGTTCGTTTGTGCCACGTTTGTATGATTATCATCCGCAATCGATTCCCGCACCTTATAACCACAGTAATATTGATGCCGATGAGGTGTTGTATTATGTAGATGGCGATTTTATGAGTCGAAACGATGTTGAAGCAGGCCATATATCATTGCATCCTGCAGGAATTCCACATGGCCCTCACCCAGGTGCTGTAGAACGAAGTATTGGTAAAAAAGAAACCCTGGAATTAGCTGTCATGATCGATACTTTTAAGCCGTTAATGGTTACTGAAGATGCACTTGATATAGCCGATGAACGTTATTTTCAATCCTGGTTAGAATAATTCATAAAACAACTTTTGGACGCATTTTGTCCGCTAATACCTTTAATTTAATGTCAAAAGATATACAATCAGTTGAATATGGTCTTGAGAAAATCTTTCAAGGCGCTCAAGATTTCCTTCCTTTATTAGGAACAGATTATGTCGAATTTTACGTGGGCAATGCGAAGCAGTCGGCTCATTTTTACAAAACCGCATTCGGATTCCAGTCCCTAGCCTATAAAGGATTAGAGACGGGCTCACGCGACGAAGTGAGTTATGTGTTAAAACAAGACAAAATTCGTTTGGTATTAACGACCCCTTTAAATAGCAATTCTCCCATCAATGATCATTTGCGTAAACACGGAGATGGCGTAAAAGTAGTTGCATTATGGGTAGAAGATGCACGATCAGCTTGGGAGGAGACCACCAAACGAGGTGCGCGTTCTTTTATGGAACCGACCGTTGAAAAAGATGAACATGGCGAAGTTGTTCGATCAGGAATCTATACTTATGGAGAAACTGTGCATATGTTTGTAGAACGCAAAAATTATGACGGCACCTTCCTTCCCGGGTTTATGGATTGGAAATCAGAGTATAATCCAGAACCGCTGGGTTTAAAATTTATCGATCATATGGTTGGTAATGTAGGTTGGGGCGAAATGAACCAATGGGTGGCTTGGTATGAGCAGGTGATGGGATTTGAAAACTTCTTATCATTTGATGATTCTCAGATCCATACCGAGTATTCGGCCTTGATGAGTAAAGTTATGTCAAATGGGAATGGTCGTATTAAATTCCCTATCAACGAACCGGCTGAAGGGAAAAAGAAGTCCCAAATAGAAGAATATTTGGATTTTTATGAAGGTCCAGGAGTACAACATATAGCGGTAGCTACCGATGATATTATTAAAACAGTATCGGGTTTAAAGGCGCGCGGCGTAGAATTTTTACCTCCACCACCGCAGGCGTATTATGATGAAATTCCAGCTCGTTTGGGGCAACATATGAAAATCATGAAGGAAGACATCAAAGAACTTCAAAAACTATCCATATTGGTCGATGCCGATGAAGAGGGGTACTTACTTCAAATATTTACCAAACCTGTTGAAGATCGTCCTACTTTATTCTTTGAAATTATTCAACGCATGGGAGCTAGAGGATTTGGTGCGGGTAATTTTAAAGCATTATTTGAGTCAATCGAACGGGAACAAGCATTGCGAGGAACGTTATAGTTTTGGGTTTTTATTGCACTATTTATAAAATACAACGTTGTAGTATCGTGTTTTTTAATAATTATATGTTAAAGTCGGCATTTTAGTTGTAATTATTGAAATTGACGCTGTACATTTGTCACTGAAAAACGAATAAAAGACTTTTGTCTTTTGAAAGTAGTAAGTTATTCATAATTTATAGTTTTTTGGTTGGTTAATAGCATAAAAACCCAGTCCTTTTTGGCTGGGTTTTTTTGTTTTTTTACATTTGGAACAGTAATTGTATGCCGTAAAAGACTAAACAGGTTTATTATGAGAAAGTTATTGTTCCTCGGTTTATTGTTTTTTACAGTTGCATTCGATACGCAAAGACCTTCCGCTTACGATGTGGGTGAATGGTTTAAGTTTCGGGTTCATTATGGATTAGTTACCGCTGGATTTGCCACACTCGAAGTAAAAGAAGCAATTCGCAACAATCGAAAAGTATATCATGCCATCGGAAAGGGATACACAACAGGAATGTCCCGTTGGTTTTTTAAAGTAGATGATAATTATGAATCCTACTTTGACAAAGTAACTGGAAAACCGCATCAATTTGTCCGAAAAATTGACGAAGGTGGATATATTAAAAATCAGGAAGGATTTTTCAACCAGGAGCGCAACACAATATTGGTAAAAGATTATAAAAATAATTCAAATAAAACGTTTACCACTCCTGAAAATGTCCAAGATATTGTTTCAACATTTTACTTTTTAAGGAACTACCCAGGTGTAGATCGCATGAAAGTAGGCGAATCGATTAATGTAAATCTGTTTTTTGATGATGAGACCACAAAATTTAAGTTAAAATTCATCGGAAAAGAGGATTTGGAGACTAAATTTGGTGTTGTACCCTGTATGATTTTTCGCCCATTGGTTCAATCCGGAAGGGTTTTTAAAGAAGAAGAAAGTTTGACTGTTTGGATTTCCAATGATGATAATAAAATTCCTGTTCGGATAAAAGCAAGTTTAATGGTAGGATCTATCAAAGCCGACCTTGAAGGATTTAAAGGGCTATCCAATCCATTTGAAATAAAATCGAAATAATGATTGACGAAACCACAAACCAATTAATCCATGCCTTAGACGAAAAGTTTCATGGCATGAAACAAAATACAGCGACCCATTTGGAGGGATTACTTTGGGCCAAGCCCATTACCTATTGGGATTATATTCAAACCGATGCGCTTTTGAATTTGCAAACGCAACGCACACTTTTGCCTGATGAAATGGTCTTCATCATGTACCATCAGGTCAATGAGTTGTTGTTTAAAATGATTCTTTGGGAAATTGATCAAGTGTGTCACGCTTCTGAATTGACCACTGCATTTTTTACTGAAAAGTTACGTCGGATCAGTCGTTATTTTGATATGTTGACTACCTCATTTGATATTATGCGTGATGGAATGGAAGTCGAACAGTACATGAAGTTTAGAAATACGTTGACTCCTGCAAGTGGATTTCAAAGTGCACAATACCGTAAAATTGAGTTTGCCTCTACCGATTTAATTAATTTAATAGATTACCGGTTCCGTGAAACAATTGATCGCAACACCTCCTACCGCAATGCACTTGAGCATTTGTATTGGCAAGCCGCTGGTAAAGATCATAAAACAGGGCAAAAAAACTATTTAATACAAGCGTTTGAAGAAAAATATGATGCAGAATTCCTCCGTTTTATGGAAGAATACAACACCATCAACATTTGGCAAAAATTCAAACAATTACCTAAAGAAGATCAGCAAAATCAAGAGTTGGTTGCAGCCATGCGCCATTACGACCGTACCGTCAATATTACTTGGGTAATGGGGCACTACAATGCCGCTCGAAAATATATTGAAAGTGGACAAGGCTCTGGTGAAGCTACCGGAGGGAGCGATTGGAAAAAATACATGCATCCCAAATACCAACGCCGCATTTTCTTTCCCGAATTGTGGTCAGCAGATGAATTGAAAAATTGGGGGGAGGATTGCTAGTATGATTCAACGACTGCTCAAAATAATGGGTTGCTTAGGCTTATTCTTGTTGCTTTTTTCATGTAAAGACGCACAAGAAGACTATATTATTGAACCTATGGAACCACGCAAGCCTATTGTCGATTTTGGGTTTAATTTTGACGATTACAACGTGCAATTCGATACCATTCGTAGTCAAGATACTTTTGAACGGATTCTCAAAAAGCAAAATTTAGGCGCCCATAAAGTAGCAGAAATAATTGAAAAAATAAAGGATTCAATCCCGCTGTCTGTCCGTTTTATGCGTCCTTATATTTGCCTACGCACAAAAGACAAGTACCACAAACTGCAGTATTTAATTTACCAGCCCAATCGTATTGATTATTATTTAGTCGATTTAACGGATTCAATTGTTGGGCAAAAAAAATCACGACCCTTAACCTTTAAAACCAAAACGATTGCTGGGGCATTAGACGGTTCGTTATCTTCCACATTGCAAACAATGAAAGTCGATCCCGCTTTGTCCAATAAATTATTGAAAGTTTATGCGTGGTCAATCGACTTTTTTAAATTGAAAAAAGGAGACAAATTTGCTGTAAGTTTTACCGAGCGTTATATAAATGATACTATTTTTGATGGGGTTGATAGCTTGCGTTGTGCCTTTTTTGAGTACAAGGGCAGCAAGATTTATGCATTTCCTTTTCAGCAAGAACAAAAAGGGCGTATCGATTATTACGATGAAAACGGGAAAGCTCTTAAGAATTTCTTTTTGAAGGCGCCCTTGAAATATATTCATATTACCTCCCGGTTTTCGCGAAGTCGTTTTCACCCAGTACAATTGCGCTGGAAAGCCCACAATGGCACCGATTATGCAGCACCTACGGGTACGCCCATCATGACTACCGCTACAGGAGTGGTTGAGCAAGCGGGTTATACGGCGGGGAATGGTAATTTTGTTAAAGTGAAACATGACCGCACCTTTTCAACTCAATATTTGCATATGTCACGGATATTGGTTCGACGAGGTCAGCGTGTAAAACAAGGCGATGTTATCGGAAAAGTGGGAAGTACCGGTTTGGCTACTGGACCTCACGTGTGTTACCGTTTTTGGAAAAATGGGGTGCAAGTTGATCCATTGCGTATTTCATTACCTAATGCACAGCCAATGGAGGGAAGAAACTTACCCCGATTTAAAGAACAAATGCGACCGCTCAAACGCGAATTGGATAGTGTTGCGGCATTAACCTTTAAAACAAAATAAAGAAATTATCCAACTCCAACGTTTTCATAGATGTTGAACACTTTTTTTGGTGCACAAAGCAACACGAACCAAATTCTTTTTGTCTAATTTTGTGTCGTAAAATTTTTAATTATGGCCCTAAATACAACTAATCCCACCCAAACACAGGCTTGGAAAAACCTTCAACATCATTTTGTAGCGATGCAAAAGCAATCCATTAAAGCCTTATTTGCCGAAAATCCCAACCGAGCGGAGGAATTTCATTTACAATGGGACGATTTTTTAGTGGATTATTCTAAAAATGCCCTTACGCGAGAAACACTTAATCACTTATTAGCACTAGCCGATGAAGTTCAATTAAATCAAGCAATTGCCGCTTATTTTAGAGGGGATTTAATAAACCAAACCGAAAATCGAGCTGTTCTTCATACCGCATTACGGAATCCAGAAACAGCTGCTATTTGGGTAGATGGACAAAATGTAATGCCCGAAATTTTTGCTGTAAAAAATAAAATCAAAGACTTTACTTCCGAAGTAATTTCAGGAGTTCGTAAGGGGTATACCGGTAAAGCTTTTACAGATGTCGTGAATATTGGTATCGGGGGTTCAGACTTGGGGCCGGCTATGGTAGTTGAAGCCTTACAGTTTTATAAAAACCACTTGAACGTACATTTTGTTTCCAATGTAGATGGCGATCATGTACACGAGGTAATTAAAAAAATCAATCCGGAGACGACTTTGTTTGTTATTGTTTCCAAAACCTTTACTACGCAAGAAACTTTATCTAATTCTGAAACGATTCGTACATGGTTTTTGCAATCTGCACAACCCGAAGATGTAGCCAACCATTTTGTAGCTGTCTCGACAAATATTCAAAAAGTAACGGAATTTGGCATCCATGTTGACAATATTTTCCCAATGTGGGATTGGGTAGGCGGCCGATTTTCATTATGGAGTGCCGTAGGATTGTCTATTGCTTTAGCCGTAGGATTTGACCATTTTGACGCACTTTTGTCTGGAGCCAATAAAATGGATGATCATTTTAAAACGACTCCATTTGAACAAAATATTCCGGTTATATTGGCTTTGTTAAGTATATGGTATAACAATTTTTACGGTGCAGAGAGTGAGGCATTAATTCCGTATACCCAATATCTTCAAAAATTGGCTCCCTATCTCCAACAAGGGATTATGGAAAGTAACGGAAAAAGTATTGGCCGCGATGGAAAACCAGTAAACTACCAAACAGGAACAATAATTTGGGGCGAACCCGGAACGAATTCGCAACATGCTTTTTTTCAATTGATTCATCAAGGAACCAAATTGATTCCGACGGACTTTATTGGATTTGTAAAATCGTTGCATGGTGACCAAAGCCATCATGACAAACTGATGTCAAATTTCTTTGCTCAGACCGAAGCTTTGTTAAATGGAAAATCGGAAACTCAAGTACGGGCTGAGTTTGAAAAGCAAGGAGTAGCACCAGAAAAAGTGTCCTATTTGCTGCCTTTCAAAGTGTTTTCTGGTGATCGACCAACCAATACAATATTAATCCAAAAATTGACTCCAGAAGCACTAGGAAAATTAATTGCGATGTATGAACACAAAATTTTCGTTCAAGGGGTAATTTGGAATATTTTTAGCTATGACCAATGGGGTGTAGAGCTCGGAAAACAATTGGCCAATTCGATTTTGGAAGAAATCAATACCCAAACCATTAAAGAGCACGACAGCTCTACTCAATTGTTGGTTTCATATTTTTTGAAAAAGCGCTAATTTCTAATTTAGAATCAATAGCAATTAGAGCAATCGTATTTTTGGTTGCGTTATTATAAGGTTTTTGCCTATTTTTGTTTTTCACTAAAAATAATAAACATGTTCAATTTTATACAAAAATTTCATTCAGGGTGGGCCTATTTAGCCTTAGCTTTATTGTTGTTTGCTGTTATTAATGCCTTGATGGGGAAGTCATCAGGACGCGAATTTACAGCTAGAGACCGTAAAATTGGATTATTTGCTTTAATCGCATCGCACATTCAATTGGTTGTAGGGCTTGTTTTGTATTTTGGATTTCAAAAAGAGATGCGTCTTTCCTCTATGGAACATCCTATAGCAACTATCATTGCAATTATTTTAATTACTATCGGTTGGTCCAAACACAAGAAAAACGAAGCTTCCGATGCGAAATTTAAATCGTTTTTAATGTTCTATTCATTAGGGCTTCTTTTTATTTTTTCTTGTATCCCTTGGCATTTGTGGTTATAATTTCCGAATTCCAGTAGACAAACAATAGGAATTCAAGGGTGTTCGTTTAAAACAACCTAATTCAAATCTTAACAAGAGCCAAATGAAATCATCAAAAAGCATAATCGTCGGCTTATCGGTAGTATTGGCGCTATTTTTTAGTTATACCTTTACCGCTCAAACGGCTGTAAATCCAGAACTTAAAAAGCAAAAGCCCGATACTATTAAAAAAGTAAAAGTCGTTGTTGAAGAAACTATAGAGGACACTACACTAGTCATTAATGGTAAGTATAAGTTTTATAAAAAGAAAGCACATGCCTCTTATTACGCCGATCGGTTTCATGGAAAACGAACCGCGAGTGGAAAACGCTATGATCGAAATAAATTAACGGCAGCACATAAAAAATTACCGCTGGGCACCTTGGTTCGGGTAACTAATGAATCAACCGGAAAATCAGTGATTGTAGAAATTACAGATCGCGGACCTTTCGCGCGGGGTCGTGAAATCGATTTATCCAAACGTGCTTTTGTTTTGATTTCTGGATCACATAATTCGGGCACTGCTATAGTTACGCTAGAAGTAATTGAAGTAGAGAAGAAATCACCATGAGTTAAACGGGTGTTGCGATAAATACGCATTATAGTAACGATGATCATGAGTTACTTCATCGCCCAACCACTCGGGTTTTTCGTAGGAATCGTTTTCGTTTTGTAATTCGATTTCAGCCAAAACAAGTCCTGTATTTTCTCCTTCAAAAACATCAACTTCAACGATATGTTGCCCCGATACCACTTCGTATCGGGTTTTTTGTATCATCCCTTTTTCACACAACGGTAGTAAGTGTTGGGCTTCCTGCAATGTAATTTCTTTTTCCCATTCCAGCCGACTCAACCCCGAAGCATTGCTTTTGCCTTTAATCGTTAAATAGCCTTTTTCACCTTTAATACGAATACGAACTGTTCGCTCAGGAACCGAGGACAAATAGCCTTGAGCAATAGGAATTGCACAACGACTTTCATTTTTGAAGCGATCGTCTTTTACCAAAAACTTCCGTTCGATTTCTTTCATTTGTTTGCTATTTTGTTCAAAAATAGGAATTAAAACCTTTAGGAGTTACGATTCGATTATAAGAAATTCTAGTAATTTTGAGTCATGCTTGAAGCACTTCACTTCCGTAAAATTATTCACATTGATATGGACGCATTTTATGCTTCTGTAGAGCAAATGGACTATCCCGAATTACGCGGGAAACCCATTGCAGTAGGTGGTAGTGAAGAGCGCGGTGTGGTGTCGGCAGCGAGTTATGAAGCCCGAAAATTTGGTGTTCGCAGTGCCATGAGTGGCGTACAAGCCAAACGGTTATGTCCAGAATTGATTTTTGTTCGCCCACGTTTTGACCGGTATACCGAGATTTCCAAGCGCATACGGGCTATTTTTAGGGAGTATACCGAATTGGTCGAGCCGTTATCACTCGATGAGGCCTAT
>NZ_JAIXRZ010000047.1 GCF_027484945.1 Flavobacterium sp. | reverse complement strand
AGGTGGCCTTCGGAAATTGATCACTTTCCATATAATTTTCGTTAAAATGCTCTTCCATTAATGGAAGCTTAAAACGAAACGATTTAATCATCACTTGTACCGCTAGTGCGCCAGTAGCTTTATCTAAAATGGCCGATACACTATTGTTTTTTGCCAATACTTGATCGGTAGCACCGGGAACAGTAGCATCAAATTGAATGACACCATTACGTGTAATAACTTTCTGTGCCTGCACAAAAGAGGTTATCGCCAGTAATAAAACAATTAGTTTGAAACGCATAAAACAAATTTAATTTTGAGGGAAATTATTATCCTTCCAAGTTTGAATCAAACGAATCTTTCCGGAATTCATTTTCCCGGTAGGTGGCATCACATCACCACATTGATTATTAATACGGCAAAGTAGATTACCCGAAACAATATTGCCCTTTACTTCCTCATAAGTAAGTAAGGAAAATTCTTGCACTCCATTATGGCATGAGGTACAATTATTATCCATGATAGGTTTAATATTTTTCGTATAGGTTGGATTAGGTACATACCCAGACGCTTCCTCATAGGTCGAAGAATCACAGGAATAAAGCAGAACTACTATTCCAAAAAGACATCCAAATAATGCGACTATTGTATTTCTATTTGATTTCATAAATGATTTTTTTAAAAAACGCGATACAAGTTAAAGCCAAAATAAATTCCTTTATCAAAATTGCCCGTAGCTGATGTAAAATAACGGATATCATTCATCGCTTGACTGTTTGAAACAACTAATTGAAAAATATGCCCACCGGTTTCAACATCAACACCAAAAGTCAAAGGATTGTAGTAAGGATCATTGTCGGGGGTGTTGAAGCGATACGCATATTCTAAATTAAAACTGCAACGCTTCGAAAACTTATACCGACCACCCAAAGCTAAAAGTGCTTGATTGGCATTTTCTTCCGTAGGCTCATATAAATTTTTATGAATATAAATTGGAGTCATTTGGGCTGAAAAATTTTCAGAAAACTTTCTAGAAATCAACAATTGATTGGAAAATGAAAAACGATCAATTGCATTTAACTCCGGGTATTCCTCTTTTTCAAGTTGCGAATTAATATCGATGGTATGGTATCCAACAATTGTAAACGGAAAACCATCTACTTCTTGAGAAAAAAGGCGGTACTTACCCGACAATTCATAGGTTTTACCTAAGGTATGTCGAGCTACGCCCAAGGTCAACCATTCCGTCGGACCATATAAGCCACCTATTTTTGTAAGTGCATTATCCAATCCAAAGAAATTATCAAAACCATTACTCAAATCACCAAATCGGTGGGAAACTAAAAAATACCATTCCCCTTTAGCTGCCATTTTTGTAGATTGCATGGTACAGACTTGTACTCCTTTGAAAGCGGCGGCTACTTTTTCCTTAGCCTTTGTATCTTGATTAAGTTCATTTAATAAATCATCTTGAGCCATTACAGGCAGAGCGACTCCTAAAAAAAGTCCAAGAAAAAGTGTCCATTTTATTTTCATAATTATTGAATTATAATGCATTGATCTAGTTTAAGTTCGCCCAAAAAATCGTCATATCCTACTACCCTTCCCTTTATGGATAATTGCTGGCCTATTTTCGGTTGTATAGGGGAATTCATTACACAATTGACCGTAGCATCTAAAATTATATTCGATCCGTCAATTGCAGTTACACTTCCCGATACCACAACTACTTTATCTAGATAGTTGGCATTTGCACTGGGAAGATCCGATTGAAACTGTTGCGCAATTGAAGTAGCTTTTATTGTAAGTGTTGCGGTCTCGGCACCCACATTTCTGTGTTGGGAATGGTAGACATAATTATAGGCAAAAAAACCAAAAATTAAAAGTAAACCTACTAATACAGAAACTATTACTACCGATTTTTTCATTTATTCAACGATTACTTTCTTCCAAGTATTTAATCCCTCTCCAAAAATATTTAACAAATAGACCCCTTTTGCAAGTTCATTACTCACTTGAACTTGATTTGGATTCTCAGCATTTGGGGTGATTTCTTGCAATTGTTTTCCAGTTAAAGAATAAACAACAATTTTCTGGATGGGTTGTTTAGCACTAATTTGGAAGTTCCCATGCGATGGATTTGGATAAACTTGAACTTCATCTTGTTCAAATACTGCTGTACCCAAATTCGTGAAGGGTGTATCAACAGCATATCCTCTATTGGCTCCCCCGTGATTGTTTAAAGTATAGCTGGCAGAATTACATCTTGCCCATGCAATATCGATAGAGGTATCATTAAAATTAAATTGAAAATCATTCGCATCACCGGATGTTAATGGTCGTGTACAAATGAGTGTTCGCAATCCTGGAGAAGGTGTATTATTGGTGTTAGAAACTAGAGTCCAATTATTAATTCCATCTGTGGTTGGTGAAAATCCTTCACCATTAAAACGTGAATCAATTACGGTTACATTATTCCACCAAATTAAATCTTGTCCAGCTAACATCCCCTCAACATTTGTGAACGAACCAAATTGAAGACCAAACCAACGGTCATTGGGCCCAATTAGCGTTAACGTAACTGTTTGTGTTACATTATCTAATAAAAAATTAGCCCTAACATTTGTCGTTAAATTGACAATTCCTGTAGATTTTTGTTGACCAAAAACAAATACCCCAAGAAGAAGTGTAGTACAAAGTAAAAATTTTCTCATAGCAATTAATTGATTTTTAATTAATTAGATTTCGTGTTGTTTGTTTTGTATTTTTTTTAAAGATACCTATACGCAGTGTAAAAATAAAATTATTTTTATAAGATTAACAATTGATTCCGTAATTCGTGCATCGCTTTGGTATTCCAAAACAATTCAAAGTTCTCAAATTGACTTTCAAAAGAAGCTTTTAATTGTAAAAATGAGGTTGGAGGTTGATGAGGTTGTAATTTGGGGAGCATATTTGCTAACCATTCGCCTTCTTTTTCGGGCATTACACATTCAATTCTTTTTAATTTAGAGTGAACAATTAATGTAACCATTGGCCAAGACATTCCTTTCTTGGTTTTTACAAAATATTCAATAATTGGGTGTCCTCCGAGCCAAACTACCTTTGCGTTGGGTTTTGGAATTAAATTCACGTCTTGTTCAAGGCAATTGGAGATATAATTAGGGGAGATTGAAGTGCGGGGAATTTTAAAATCAAACCATTCTTGCAAATCAAATTCAAAACACAGACCGTGCATATAATTGAATAGCGATTTGCGCAATCCGAAACTAAATTGATCATGATCGATGCCTGTTGTGTCGCTAAACGGCACATCATTACGCGCAAAGGTTACGTGCTGCGTTGTAGGAATTACGCCAAAAGCTTCGGGATTTTTTCCAACGGGACTATGCGCTGTCATTGCAAATTGGTGCCAAAATCCAGATTGGATAATTCCCAACTGAAATAATTGCCGAACCATCTCAAGACTATCAACGGTTTCTTGAATCGTTTGCGTAGGATAACCATACATCAAATAAGCATGGACCATAATTCCACTTTCAGTAAAATTTCGGGTAACTTGAGCCACTTGTTCGACGGTTACTCCTTTTTGAATCAAAGCTAATAGACGATCGGAAGCGACTTCGAGACCGCCAGAAACGGCAATACAACCGGAAGCTCTTAACAAAATACACCAATCCCGACTAAAGCTTTTTTCAAATCGAATATTGGTCCACCACGTAACCGTAAGTTTTCGACGAATAATCTCAAGGGCTAATTCGCGCATCAAAGCAGGCGGCGCAGCTTCATCCACAAAATGAAAGCCGGTTTCTCCGGTTTGTGCAATTAATTCTTCCATGCGATCGACCAAAATGCGGGCATGAAGGGGTTCGTAAACCTTGATGTAGTCTAGTGAAATATCACAAAATGTACACTTGCCCCAATAACATCCATGGGCCATAGTTAGCTTATTCCAACGTCCATCACTCCACAAACTATGCATTGGATTGGCGATTTCAATTACCGAAATATAGTGGTCTAAGAGCAAATCTGAATAGTCGGGTGTTCCTACCTGATGTTGTTTATAATCGGATCTTGTACTGTCATTTTTATAAACCACTTTATTCTTTTCGAGCATATACGTACGCTTCCATTCTTGGGAGTCTATAGAACGTGACAAATTGGTATACAGCAACTCTATTGGCAACTCACCATCATCTAAAGTGATGTAATCAAAAAAATCAAAAACTTGAGTAGCACTAAGTTCGCGCAACTCTGTATTGGGAAAACCGCCTCCCATTGCAACTTTTATCGAAGAATTAAATGATTTAATCCATTGCGCACAACGAAAGGCACTGTAAAGATTTCCGGGAAAAGGAACCGAAATGCAAACCAGTTTGGGTTGGATGGCTGCCAATCGATCCAACAAAATTGTTTTTGTAAGACCATCTATAAATGTAGGTGATTGTTGTAGACTTTGATAAAGTTCGTCAAAATCATTGGCACTTCGTCCTAAGCGTTCAGCATACCTTGAAAAACCAAAATTTTCATCTACACATTCAACCAAATAATCGGATAAATCTTCCAAATAAAGCGTAGCTAAATGTTTTGCTTTATCGTGCAAACCCATTGCACCAAAAGCCCACTCCAAATCATCCAACTGCTCAAATCGGGAGGCTTCAGGGAGAAAATTTCGACTGGCAATTTGACGCGCAAGGCTGGGTTGTTTGCCCTGCAAAAAAGCAATTACGGGTTCGATTGTTTGCAAATAATCCTCTTGTAAATTTTGAATACGAAGCGCATTTTCAGAACATTGGGCTAAATCAACTGGAGCTGAAAATACCGCTTTCAATCCCTCTTTGGAAAATAAAGACAACACGACTTCCAGTCCCAAATCCATTTGAAATGAAGGGATGGACTGGGTATTCAAAAATCCTTTCAAATAAGCCGTAGCTGGATACGGTGTATTTAATTGAGTGAACGGAGGTGTTATGAGCAGGATATCTTTCAATGTAAACTTTTTGACAAAAATAGAATTTAACATACAATTCGTAATTTGAAAAGGAAGCTTTTTTAAAAAACTGTATTTTTGTAAAAATAAATCCAATGGACAGCGACTGTATTGATTATCGAAAATTGCCCCAATTTTCCGAGCTAATTCGGGATTATTTGGATCAAAACACGACATTACAGTGGGCTTATAATCGCTATCCTACATTATCCAACTATGGGGCTCAGATTCAAGAAAAAGCAGCCCATTACCCGCATGATTTTCGAAAAATAGTCGTTGAAACACTCCACCAACAATACAAAAATATTGCCTACTCCAAAGCAACACAAAACAACATCGATGCCTTATTAGATCGCAATACATTTACCGTAACAACGGGACATCAGTTAAATTTATTCACGGGTCCGCTCTACTGTATTTACAAAATAATTTCGGTTATTAATCAGTGTAAACAATTGCAAAAACAGTATCCTGAAAATCGATTTGTACCGGTTTATTGGATGGCTACTGAAGACCATGATTTTGAGGAAATTCAATCGTTTCACTTTGAGCAAACCAAAATTACATGGAAAACGGAACAAAAAGGTGCCGTAGGTCGGTTTGTAATCGATGCGTCTTTTGACCCTACGCGTGAACAAATTTTGGCAACAATCCCTTCGGGTGAACGCGGTGATTATTTGCGTAACTTATTTTTGGATGCCTACAAAGAAGGCCGGACCTTGGCTGAGGCCACTCGTTATTTGGTTCACGAATTATTCCAAGAGGAAGGAATCGTAATTCTTGATGGAGATGCACCCGCTTTTAAAAAAGTACTGGTTCCTTACCTTCAAAAAGAAATCACTGAATCGACTTCGTTTCATTCGGTTCAGCATACGATTACCCAATTAAGTCCTTACCCTATTCAAGTTAATCCCCGAGAAATTAATCTATTTTATTTAACAGACGGGAGCCGGGAACGCATTATAAAAAACGGCAATTCCTTTAAAATCAATACAACAGGGCAAACATTTGAACATCAGGAATTAGTAGATCTTATCGCGCAACAACCCGAATTATTTAGCCCGAATGTACTTTTACGTCCCTTGTATCAAGAGCTATTGTTACCCAACTTAGGTTATATTGGTGGCGGTGGAGAACTGGCATATTGGTTAGAACTAAAAGCCATGTTTGCCGCTTTTGCGGTTCCATTCCCCATCGTTCAACTTCGAAATTCGGTATTGAATGTTTCATTTAAGCAAGAACAAAAAAGAGAAAAGCTCCACGTAAATTATTCCGATTTATTTTTATCGGAAACGGAATTACGAACTCTTGCAACCCAACGATTATCAACGTTAAATTTTGACTTTAGCGCACAAAAAGAACTACTAAAAGCACAATTTGAAAACTTAAAATTGTTGGCTTCCCAAACCGACAAGTCGTTTATCGGTGCAGTATTGGCACAAGAACGCAAACAAATGAAAGGTTTGGATCACTTACAAAAGCGTATGCTCAAGGCCGAAAAAAGAGTGCATCAACAAGCGATTGAACGCATTATCAATTTACAACTTGAATTATTTCCAAATCATGTATTGCAAGAACGTGTGGTCAACTTCAGTTCGTTTTATATGCAATTTGGTCCTAAAGGATTGGAGCGTTTACGCAACAGTCTCCATCCACTTTCGAGCCATTTTAGTATTTTCATTTACGAATAAATTATAAACACTAAAACGTTTGCGTAATTATTTTGCTTTTTACCAGGGTTTATGTTGTTTATTTTTATTTTATTTTTGCTTAAAATCAATTTTATGAAAAAATTATTACTCGCATTACTTGGCCTCTTATGGCTTCCTATTTTACAAGCACAAACCATTTCTATTGTTGGAAGTGGTGTTAATGGATGGCCTCCAACTAACGGACCAGAAATTACTCTGAGTACTACAGACAATATCATTTATACGATTTCCAATTTAGTTGTCACTACTGGACAAGTAAAATTTCGTCAAGATTTGGATTGGATTATTAATTGGGGGGCAACTTCCTTCCCGAATGGAACAGGCGTTCAAAATGGAGATAATATTCCAACTTTAGCAGGTACCTATAACGTAACTTTTAACCGACTAAGTGGAGCTTATTCTTTTTCAGGTTCGACTACTGCAACTATCATAGATTTATGGGGTCCAGCAGTTGATGCACAATTGGGCTATGGAGGTCCTGGTGTTGCATTATCTACGGGAGATGAGATCAATTATAGTTTGAATTATAATTTCACAACAGGCAATGCCTATTTTAGACAAAACGGCAATAACAATCTAACCTACGGAAGTACGGCTTTCCCATCGGGGACTGCTGTTGCTTCGGGGCCTTCTATACCAATTCAAGGAGGGGAATGGTTTGTATCGTTTAATCGTTTAACGGGAGCTTACACCTTTGACTATCCATCGATTGGGATTTTGGGATCGGCATTAAACGGTTGGGATACCGATACCGATATGACTACGAGTAATGGTTTTGTTTACTCGGTTGTCGTTAATTTAACTGTGGGCAGTGTAAAATTTAGAAAAAACAACAATTGGACAGTGAATTGGGGTGGATCAAGTTTTCCAAATGGAATTGGTTCACCAGGAGGAAATGATATTGCAATACCTACTGCGGGAACCTATGAAGTATTTTTCGAACCTTCAACTGGAAATTATTCATTTAACCAACAATTGGGAACACCGCAAATTACTTCACCAAAGGTATCGGTTTGGCCAAATCCTTCAACAGATCAATGGAATTTCACAAGTACAGCTAATCTAGACTTAATTCGCATTCAAGATATTAGTGGTAAAACGGTTATTGAAATACAACCTTCCCAAAATACAACGGAAATTCAAATTGAAGGAAGTGCTTTAGCGAAAGGAATTTATTTTGCTCAAGTTTATCAAGGGGAACGCATTCAAACCCATAAATTGGTAAAAAATTAAAGTTACATAAACACTATTAAAAATCCTCAGGCTGAAAAAGTTGGGGATTTTTTATTTTATTACGAAATGATTTCGCCAATCTGAATCAAAACACTACTTTTGCACCCGTAAATTAATTTTTTAAACAATGGCTAGTAATAGAACATTTACAATGATTAAACCGGATGCGGTTGAAAAAGGGCACATCGGTGGAATTTTAAATATGATTACTGAAGGTGGTTTCAGAATCGTAGCGATGAAATTAACGCAATTGACTGTGGCTGATGCCCAACAATTCTATTCAATTCACAAGGAAAGACCTTTCTTTGGCGAATTGGTTGAATTTATGACACGTGGTCCTATAGTTGCTGCAATTTTAGAAAAAGACAATGCAGTAGAAGATTTTAGAACGTTGATTGGAGCTACCAATCCGGAAGCAGCTGCCGAAGGAACCATCCGTAAAAAATATGCAACTTCAATTGGAGAAAATGCTGTTCACGGATCTGACTCGGATGAAAATGCAGCTATTGAAGGTGCTTTTCACTTTGCCGGAAGAGAGCAATTCTAATCGTATATTTCAAACAATTAAAGCCGATGCGTGAACACACATCGGCTTTTTTATTGGGGATTAACTTAAGAAATACGGTTTATCGCAACACCAACTCCTTTACAACCTCCTTACCCAATTCATCGTTGAGCATTCCGATAATTTTTTGTTTTCCATAGCTCAATTCTTCACGCAATACCGAAGAAGATAGCGTGACATATAAAGTAGCACCTTTGAGTCGAACTTCACGTGTATAACTATTAACTCCATTCCCAAGTAACGAACGCCATAATTTTTCTACGTCAACTCGTTCCAATCCGGCTTCTAGATTATTCGATTGAATAAAAGATTTTAGCACATCCGCTATGGGTTGTTCATTGTTTTGCCGTTTCATTATTTTTTGGAAAAAGGGATGAATTTTTTATAACGGTATTCAATAGCATCTGCATTTTTAACTACCAGTACCGAATCGGTGAGTTGAACCAAAGTCTCTTTCCACTTTCCATATGCTGTAGCATAATTAAGACAAAAGTGACCATCTTCAGTTGTTATTGTTATCTTTTCTCGTATGTTATTCGTTTGGAACGAACCGTTTAATTGAGGCATTACTTTTTGACGAAAACCAATTTTACCTTTAAGTTGAATATAATCTACGGTAGGATTGACTTTATAATCTTTATCTTCACCATCGTTCATTTCTACTTTTTGAATCTCCCAATAACCATTTAATTTGGGTAAATCGGCTTCTTGTACCTTAGGGCGACACCCTGAAAAGAGCGTGAAGATAAAAACAAATAGGACAATATTTCTCATGGTAAAATAAAAACTAAAGGTATCAAAAATCAAGATTAAATCCTACTTTTGATTAAACCTTTTTAAAATAGTATTGTCCTACAACTAAATCATATTCTATGCAAATAAAATCCTACTTATGGGCGAGTATAGGCATACTCATGTTAAGTGCTTGTTCCAAAGACGATGCTACTACTCTTCCTCCAACACCTGAAGAAACTATGTATTTTCCGCCCAATGACGGTTCAAATACTTGGGAAACAAAATCGGTTGCTGCTTTAGGATGGAATCAATCCGCTGTTCAACCTTTAGTGGACTATTTAACCCTAAAAAACACCAAATCGTTTATGATTTTAGTGAACGGTCGGATTGTGATGGAATATTATTTAAACGGTCATTCGGCAACAACTCCTTGGTATTGGGCCAGTGCGGGTAAAACATTAACTGCCATGACAACCGGAATCGCGCAACAAGAAGGATTACTCAATATCAACAACAAAGTTTCAGATTATTTGGGAACGGGTTGGACCAGTGCACCACTAGCAAAAGAAAACATGATTACCTGTAAGAATTTATTAAGTATGAATTCTGGTTTAAACGAAGCATTGGGCGATGATGTAAGTCCGGGAAATTTACAATACGTGGCAGATGCGGGTACCCGTTGGGCCTATCACAATGTGTATGTTAAACTACAAGACGTTGTAGAGGCAGCTAGTGGGCAAACTTGGTCCACTTATTTCAATACCAAATTACGGGACAAAATTGGAATGACTGGAGGTGCTTGGATTGAAAACAATGGATTGAGTGTTTATTGGAGTACTACCCGAAATATGGCGCGTTTTGGTTTACTATCCTTAAATAAAGGGAAATGGAATGGAACACAAGTGGTCAATGAAGCTTATTTTAATGCGGCCACATCACCATCACAAAATAATAACCAATCGTATGGCTATTTGTGGTGGTTGAATGGTAAATCGTCTTATTTATTACCACAAATACAATTGCAATTCAATGGAAGTTTGATTCCCAACGGACCAACGGATATGTTTTGTGCGTTGGGAAAAAATGATCAAAAAATATATGTAATACCCAGCAAGAAAATGGTCGTAATTCGTATGGGTGAGGCTGCAGACAATGTGAATATGGCGCTATCTGACTTTGACAATACGCTTTGGGAAAAGATTAATGCACTATTTTAAGTGCTGCTTTATTTTTTAAAAATAATCGAATCGAAAAAACGAAATAATCCCGAAAGTAAAAAGAAAAACCCGACGAGTTGGAACCCCATCGCTATATTTTCAAACTTGAGTTCGATCAATTTTGAAAGCAGAAAGACCCCAAAACTCAGTAACAGTAAAAGTATTGCAGATACCGAGCGGTACCAATTCCAAGCTTTTCGCATAAAAATTATTTAAAAAAACTATCTACAAATTCGTATTTATTAAACACTTGTAAGTCTTCAATTCCTTCACCAACGCCGATATACTTTACCGGAATTTGAAATTGATCGGAGATTCCAATAACCACACCTCCTTTAGCCGTTCCGTCTAATTTTGTTACCGCGAGGCAACTTACTTCGGTAGCAGCGGTAAATTGTTTGGCTTGTTCAAAGGCATTTTGACCCGTTGACCCGTCCAATACCAACAAGACATCATGGGGTGCGTCACCAACCACTTTTTGCATTACCTTTTTAACTTTCGACAATTCATTCATCAATCCCACTTTATTGTGCAAGCGTCCGGCAGTATCAATAATAACAACATCGGCCTGTTGAGCAACGGCAGATTGCAAGGTATCAAATGCAACAGAAGCCGGATCAGAACCCATTTGTTGCTTTACAATAGAAACCCCAACGCGATCGGCCCAAATTTGCAATTGATCAATTGCTGCAGCACGAAAGGTATCGGCAGCACCCAATACAACTTTATGACCTGCTTTTTTAAATTGATAGG
Organism: Flavobacterium sp.; assembly: GCF_027484945.1. Classification (GTDB taxonomy): domain Bacteria; phylum Bacteroidota; class Bacteroidia; order Flavobacteriales; family Flavobacteriaceae; genus Flavobacterium. The sequence goes on along the minus strand of NZ_JAIXRZ010000047.1, from coordinate 4,417 downwards.
CTAATTTTCCAATTGTTGTTGTCTTACCTACCCCATTAACACCCACAACCATAACAACATACGGTTTTGAAGCTACGGGAAGTGTAAATTCAGTATCCTCTCCTGAATTGGTCTCGGAGAGTAACCCAGCGATTTCCTCACGAAGAATTTGATTCAATTCTTCCGTGCCTAAATATTTATTTTCGGCAACACGCGCTTCGATTCGCTCAATAATCTTTAGAGTTGTATTTACTCCAACATCAGAAGACACGAGGATTTCTTCTAAATTATCCAACACCTCATCATCTACCTTGGATTTTCCGGCGATGGCTTTGGTTAATTTAGATAAAAAGGTCGTTTTTGACTTCTCTAAACCTTTGTCTAGGGTTTCTTTTTTATCGGTGGAAAATATGCGCTTAAAAAAACTCATTATACTAACTCAATAATTGCTATTAATTCAACTACAAATATAACTAAAAAAGCTACTTTCTCTCGAAAGTAGCTTTGGTATGTTATTGTGTACGTACCATTATTTCTTTTTCAAATACTCGTCTACTTCTTCTGGAGACATAATTGCCTCTACGAAAGTGTAAGCACCTGTTTTGGGAGATTTTACCATTTTAATGGCTTTTGTTAATCTCTTTGAAGCGGTTTGTAACGTTGCTACGGTTTTCTTTGCCATGATTCAAAAGGGTATTTTGAAATTTTTAAACAATAAAAATCTCCTATTATTTAATTTCTTTGTGAACAGTCATTCTCTTCAAAATCGGATTGAATTTTTTCAATTCCATACGATCGGGAGTATTTTTCTTATTTTTATTAGTGATATAACGTGATGTACCGGGCATACCTGACTCTTTGTGCTCCGTACATTCTAAGATTACTTGAATTCTATTACCTTTCTTTGCCATTGTTCTTTATATTAATAGGTTACCGATTAAATAAATCCGTTAGCTTTTGCATCTTTCAATACAGCAGCAATTCCTTTTTTATTGATTGTTTTAATCGTAGATGCCGCTACTCGTAAAGTAACCCATCTGTCTTCTTCAGCAAGATAGAAACGTTTTTTAACTAGGTTCACAGAAAACTTTCGCTTCGTTTTGTTCATCGCGTGAGAAACATTGTTTCCCACCATCGCTCTCTTACCTGTAAGGTCACAAACTCTTGACATTATGCTTTTCTTTTATCGTTATTCAAAATCAGGGTGCAAAGAAACAAAAAAGAAACCTTATACACAAAAAAATATTATAGATTTTTTAAAATTTCTTTTTGTAGCATTTCCAGTGCTTTATTCACCGTTCGATCGATTACTTTTTCGCGCGGCTGACCAAAATTAAAGGTCTCAACCTTAACTGCTTCAGGGGTTGCTAAAGCAATAAACACAGTACCTATTTCTGCGTCAGCGTCACCCTTTGTTGGCCCAGCATTTCCTGTTGTTGCCAAAACAAAGTCGGCATTCAAACGTTTTTGTGCTCCCTTAGCCATCGCTTCTGCTACTTCTGCGCTTACTACACTATGTGCTTCAATAAGCGCTGGCTCAACTCCTAACAACTCAATTTTTGTTGAAGTGGCATAAGACACTACACTTCCCTTAAAGTAGGCCGAAGCTCCCGCGACCGAAGTAATCATTTGGGCTATTTTACCGCCTGTACAACTTTCTGCAGTAGCTAAAGTTTTGCCTGCTTGTTGCAACAATCGTCCAACCACAACCTCTAATGTTTCCTCTTCATCATACCCCACAATGATATCGCCAATGATTGCGGCAACCGCATCTACTTGTCGCTGAATTTCCTGTTCTAAAACATGTTGATCTGTTCCGCGTGCAGTTAACCGTAAGCGTACCCGACCCGGTGCTGGCAGGTAGGCTAATTTTATAAAGTCAGGTAACGCGTTTTCCCAAGCCTCAATTCGTTCTGCCACAACACTTTCACCCTGTCCATAGGTCATCAACGTTTTGTGTATAATATACGGACGCTTGTAAGTAGCAACAATTTTTGGCAATACACCTTGTTCCATAATAGACTTCATCTCATAAGGAACGCCGGGCATCGATATAAAAACCGTTTGTTCCTTTTGAATCCACATTCCGGGTGCTGTACCTAGTTGATTAAACAAAATTTGCGCACGGGAGGGGACCAAAGCTTGATCTTTATTGACTTGTGATGCAGGTCGTTTGAGTACATTCTCAATTAACGCAACTACATGATTTTCAACATCATTATTACGTATTAATGTATCCTCAAAATAATCGCAAAGTGTTTTTTTGGTAATATCGTCTTTTGTCGGACCTAATCCACCGGTAATTACAACAAAATCGACTTGATTTTGCAATTCATGAAACGTTTGAAGAATATGTTCGCGTTGATCACTGATGGAACGCATTTCAAATGTTTGTACTCCGATTCGATCCAATGCTTTGGCAATGTAAGCTGAATTGGTGTCGGTAATTTGACCAATAAGTATTTCGTCTCCAATCGTAACAATGGCAGCTTTCATCGCTTTTTAGATTAAAAAAAATTACAAATCGAAATCTTTTTTAATTTCTTTCACCGCTTTTTCTACTTGGTCTTTAACACTTTCAAAAGTAGCCTCTATTTCTTTACGCTTTCCTTCTGCTTTAGTCCAAGCTTCTACTTGAAGAATTTCCTCATGTGCCATTGACATCCCTAATAAATCTAGGGTTGGTTTAATTTTATGTGCAAATGCATAAGCAAGCTTATGGTCTTTTGTTTTTATGCCTAAATCAATCTGTTGCAAATCTTGTGGAACTTCAGTTACAAACAAGGAGATAATTTGCATAACAAACTCTGGATCATTGTCCGATAATGCATACACTTTCGCGAGGTTATAATTAATTGCCATTATTTGTATTTTATCTTTAAATTATTTTACTTGTATTCTAAATGCTTTTTTTCCTTCCAAAAACCCTTCCAAAATATCGTTTGGATTTACTTTGGCTACTCCAGCTGGAGTTCCGGTAAAAATAACATCTCCTTTTTTTAATGTGAAATATTGAGAAACATAAGCAATTATCGCATCAATGGACCATAACATATGGGAGGTATTCCCCTGCTGAACCACTTTTGCATTGCTTCGTAACTCAAAGTTAATATTTTCTAAAGAACCAAAATCAGATTTCGGATAAAATTCACCAATAACCGCTGAACCGTCAAATGCTTTGGCTTTTTCCCACGGCAAACCCTTTTTTTTGAGTTCGTCTTGAACATCACGTGCTGTAAAATCAATACCTAATCCAATTTCGTCGTAATAGCTGTGTGCAAACTTTTGTTCAATGTACTTTCCTACTTTAGTTATTTTTACCAACACCTCCACTTCATGATGTACCTCTTTCGTAAATTCAGGAATTACAAAAGGGTGTTGCTTTAATAAAATGGAGGAATCGGGTTTTAAAAAAACAACTGGCGCATCGGGACGCTCGTTTTTGAGCTCCTCGATATGCTGAACGTAATTTCTACCGATACAAATGATTTTCATATAAACTGATCCCTATGTATATTTTAACTTAAAAACACCTCTTTACAGCTTGGTATTTAATTTTCGCAATTTAATTCCCGTCAAAACTTTTTTAGTATATAATGGAAACTCGGCTCCTTGAATCCAACCAAAATAACCCGGTTCTTTATCAAAAACTTCTTCTACCAAGGCCCCTTTATGTTTACCAAAAGTGAAAATTTCACGACCTTGATCATCCAATGCAATAAAACCCGCAAAATCAACTGCTTTTTTACGTGTGGTAAATTCTGATAACGCTTTCATATCATTGGGTAAATCAGGATAACGCTCCAATTGTGCTTTCAAAATTTCATAGGTCGCCAACGTATCTGCCTCTGCACTATGGGCATTTTCAAGTGTTTGATTACAATAAAAACGGTAAGCCGCACTTAAGGTTCGCTCTTCTTTTTTGTGAAAAATCGTTTGCACATCAACCGCAACTCTGTTTTTCATATCAAAATCAACTTCTGCCCGCAATAATTCTTCTGCTAACAAGGGAATATCGAAGCGATCAGAATTATATCCGGCTAAATCAGCATCTTTAATCAATTGATGAATTTGTGGTGCCAATTCTTTGAATGTAGGTTCGCTGGCTACTTTTTCATTGGAAATCCCATGTACTGCTGTGGCTTGGGGCGGAATTGAAATCGTGGGATTAACCAACCAGGTCCGACTTTCTTTGTTCCCGTTTGGAAACACTTTAACGATGGATATTTCTACAATGCGGTCGCGTGCCACATCTGTCCCCGTAGTTTCTAAGTCGAAAAAACAAATCGGACGGTTTAATTTTAATTCCATGCTCTAACATTCATTTTTACAAAGATAGGATATTGCATTTACCGTTTATCTATACAAAAAAACTTTTTATGATTTCCATTAAAAAAACCCTCTCCATTTTGGAGAGGGCTATTTGATTTGTTAAATT
>NZ_JAIXRZ010000014.1 GCF_027484945.1 Flavobacterium sp. | reverse complement strand
TAAATATTTTTCATCATCAATCCCCAAATAGGTTTGTCAACAAACGTCAAGCTACTCTTCAACATTTTCAAAATCAATGATTGGGAAGAAGGAACCACTTGACCAGTTGTATTGTCAACGTTGACTTGTGTTGCATCTACACCGTCAGTCCCAAACTCTCCTACTTGAAACACTTGTCCCCCAATTGTATATTGATAGGCAACGGCCAACACTTCGTCATTGGCTAAACGTTGTTGCAATGAAATATACCCCAATTGCGGATGGTAGGTAAACTCGGAAGCCGTTAGTTTTCGCGCGTTTTCTAATTTTGCATAATCGGTACCTTCTGCAACTGTTGAAACGTTATTGAAACCACTTCCTGCAGTGAAAATTTCACGGATACCCGAATTTAAAAGACCTGTTGTCCCTATCAATGCCGGATCATACAAGTTATTGGAGTTGTCAGACGGACTATCAATAGGGTTTACAAAGAAACCTCCCGCAATGACCGTAGGATTGGTAGCCACAACTTTATCATCGGGTAACGCCACCCCAGAATACAAATCAGTTAACCGCGATTCCCCTAAATCTTGAAGCGCAATAATATTACGTTGATTATTATTAGTATTATTGACGCGATTTTGTCTGTTAGTAACCCACACTTCAATACGTGTAATTTGCACACGACTATCAATCAAAGGATAGTTGACTAAAGCACGATCGTAGCGGGTTTTAAAATATTGCGAGAGAAAGAAATGTCGATCATTATCATATTCCTGTGCAAACAATTGAAAATCTTGAACCGTGCCACCTCCTTGAGAGGTTACCGTCTTGGTTTGTGATTTTTGTTCAGAATAAACACCAGTTACTGTAGTTTTTCCAAATTGAAACTGTCCTTTAACCCCAAACAAGCTTTGAGCTCCACGAATTAACGTACTGTTTAAGGGCATACTCACGTTACCTACTTCAATTTTCTGAATAATATCATCTTCGGTTGGTGTGTATTCTAGTTTGATTAAATTTTGGAAATTAAAGGTCGACTGCGTGTCATAGTTGGCTGTTACACTTAAACGCGTTCCCACTTTACCCATCAGACTCATACTAATCCGTTGATCAAAATCAAAGGTAGTTGTAGAACGGTTACGGGGGGAAAAAGAAGGGTTGTCTTGCTTGGTATGGCGCACACCCAAATCAACTTCTACAGATCCTGTAGGCTTAATATCTATCGTATTACTCCCAAAAATAGATTCAAAAAAACTTGAATTTACATAGTAACGCGGTAACAAATCTTTTTTATCTTTTTCAGAGCCTTTTCCATCAACAGCATTGGATTTTTTTTGAAAATAGTCTCGCATAGACTGGCGCATTACCAATTCTTCATATTCCTTTGGCGTTAATACCATTGGGTAATTGATATTAAACCCTTCAAAAGTTTTGGTTAGAATATAACGATCAATTGTGGGATCATAGGTGTATGCTTCAATAACACTTTTTGGGTCTTTTAATTGAATCGCCCCAGTATTATATCCTTTAATCGTATCCCTTGCTTTTTCTTCCTCTTCTTCTGTCGTTTGTGCTTGTGCATTTGATGCAAAAAACAAAAAGATAAAGCAGGCTATTTGAAGTAATAATGATTTATGATGGCTGTTTGTTTTCAACAGTTATAGGTTTTTTAATGCAAGTTTTATAATGGTTTCAATAGATGCCTCGGGTTGCTCTTTCATGATTTTGTCGACAACCTTTTCTGCATTTTTGCGAAGGAAACCTAAAACTTCCAACGCAGATAACGCTTCATCCCGATTTGTATTGTATGAAACGATAGAAACTTCTCCGAGATCATGCAATTTTAACACTTTATCCCTTAAATCCAAAATAACACGTTGTGCGGTTTTGGTGCCAATTCCTTTGATCGATTGTACAGTACCCACATCACCATTAGCAATTGCGGCAATGATTTGTTTTGGATCTAGAGACGACAACATCGTACGGGCAATTCCAGCTCCAATACCTGATACCGAAATTAATAACTTAAAAAGTTCCCTTTCGGCTTTTTCCATAAATCCATACAAACTGTGTGCATCTTCTTTGATCAATAAACACGTATATAATTTTACAGTTTCCGACTTTGGAAGAAGCCCATAGGTATGCAGTGAAATATGAATATGATACCCCACTCCATTACAGTCAATAACCACATCGGTGGGTGATTTTTCGACTAATTTACCTTGAATGTGTGCAATCATATTTTAATAATAGTTTCTTCAAATATAGAAAAAATAGTTTTGTGCAATTACCGAATCGCTTTTGCTATTTATTTACTACTAAATTTTTTAATCTTTTGTGCTTTTCCTGAGCGTCAACTACGGCTACTGCGGCCATATTTACCATTTCTTCTACACTAGCTCCCAATTGAAAAATGTGAGCGGGTTTGTCCATTCCTAGCATGATTGGTCCTACCGAATCAACTTTGTATAACTCTTTTAATAATTTATAGGTAATATTTGCCGATTCTAAATTGGGGAAAATCATGGTGTTTACTTTTCTTCCGGCCAACTTTGAAAAAGGAAATTTGGCTTTCAACATGTCTGGATTTAAAGCAAAATCGGTTTGAATCTCACCATCTACCACTAAATCGGGATAGTATTTATGCAAATACGAAACTGCTTCGCGAACTTTTTGGGCACTTTCATGGGTAGAAGATCCAAAATTGGAAAAGGAAACCATAGCAATCACTGGCTCCATACCAAACATGCGGACGGTTTTGGCGGTCATCAATGCAATTTTTGCTAAATCGTCGGCAGTAGGATTCGGATTAATTGCGGTATCTGACAAAAACATAGGACCCCGATTGGTCATCATCATATTTGTAGTGGCAATTAACGTAATACCAGGCGCTTTTCCAATTAATTGCATCAACGGCCGAACTACAGAAGGATAACTGCGTGAATATCCTGAAAGCATCACGTCGGCATCTCCTTCGTTGACCATCATCGCGGCAAAATAGTTGCGTTCTCGCATCCATTTTTGAGCATCCAACAATGAAATTCCTCGCCGTTGACGTTCTTTCCAAAAAATCGCTGCATAGCGCATACGCCGTTCGTCTTCGTCTTTAGTTTTTGGATCAAATATAGGCACATCGGCATCAAAACCGATTTCCTCTTTAAGTTCCAAAATATCTTCTTTTCGGCCCAATAAAATTGGATGACCTATACCTTCTTCATATACAATTTGAGCAGCTTTTAAAACGTCTAACTGATCGGCTTCGGCAAAAACAATTCGTTTGGGTTCGGTTTTTGCTCGGTTGATTAACATTCGAACCATTTTGTTATCAGAACCCATACGTTCCATGAGTTCCTCTTCGTATTTTTCCCAATCGGTAATTGGATTTTGCGCAACCCCCGATTCCATAGCTGCTTTGGCAACAGCTGGGGCAACCCTTGAAATCAATCGTGGATCAAAAGGCTTCGGAATAATATATTCTCTTCCAAAAGCCAATTTTGTTTCGCCATAAGCAATATTTACTTGTTCGGGCACCAATTCTTTGGTCATACTTGCTAAGGCTTTCACAGCAGCCATTTTCATAGCTTCGTTTATTTTGGTTGCACGTACATCGAGAGCCCCACGGAAAATATAAGGAAATCCTAATACATTATTCACTTGGTTGGGATGATCCGAACGCCCCGTTGCCATAATAATATCTTTTCGGGTCGTAATCGCTAAATGGTAATCAATTTCTGGGACGGGATTGGCCATGGCAAAAACGATTGGGTTTTTCGCCATTCCTAAAAGCATGTCGGGAGTTAAAATATTTCCAGCTGAAAGTCCTAAAAACACATCGGCTTTTTTCAAAGCAGCTGCCATGGTTGTCCCAATTTTCCCACTGGCATAACGGCGTTGTAACTCAGATAAATCTGAACGATCTTGGTGTAATACTCCTTCTTTATCAAACATGATAATGTTTTCTGAATTCACGCCCAATAAAACATAAAGATTAGCGCAAGCTAGAGCCGCAGAACCAGCACCTGAAACAACAATTTTTACTTTATTGATTTTCTTACCGGCCAATTCTAATGCATTTAATAACGCCGCTGAAGAAATAATTGCTGTTCCGTGTTGATCATCATGCATCACTGGAATATTTAATTCTTCAACCAAACGGCGTTCAATTTCAAACGATTCAGGAGCTTTGATATCTTCCAAATTGATCCCCCCAAATGTTGGCGCTATATTTTTAACTGTTTCAATAAATACATCGATATCTTTAGTCCCTACTTCAATATCAAATACATCAATATCGGCAAATATTTTAAACAGCAGTGCTTTTCCTTCCATAACCGGCTTGGAGGCTTCGGGACCAATATCGCCTAAACCCAATACTGCAGTACCGTTGGAAATAACCGCTACCAAATTACCTTTGGAAGTATATTTATATACATTATCAACGTCTTTGGCTATTTCCAAACATGGTTCGGCTACCCCCGGTGAATAGGCCAACGACAAATCGCGTTGTGTTGCGTATTTTTTGGTGGGAACAATTTTTATTTTACCCGGTGTAGGCTTTGCGTGGTATAATAAAGCAGCCCTACGTTTACTCGAGTTGTTATCCATTTTTCAAATTTTGTCTAACGACAAAGGTAAAAGTATCCGTTGAAAAGCGAAACAAATGCGAGATTTATTTGAGGAAGTTGATATTGCGCTGCAAACCTTTGAATTTTGTCCGTTTGACTGCCGAATTTTTAAAGACTTTTCGAAAGGTATCTTCGGTAATTTCTTCCCAATCTTTCTTAGAAAATTGCAATAAATCGGGATGGGGTTGTAACGCAGGCTCCGTATTGGGTTTAGAAAATCGATTCCAAGGACAAACATCTTGACAAATATCGCAGCCAAATATCCAATCGTTCCAAGTTCCTTTCATTTCGACGGGCAATTGGTTTTGAAGTTCGATCGTGTAATAGGAAATGCATTTACTACCATCGACAACATAGGGGGCTACAATAGCTTGTGTGGGACAGGCATCGATACAGGCTGTACAGGTTCCGCAATGGTCGGTTGTTGGAGTGTCATAGTCGAGCGGAAGATCAATAATGAGTTCGGCAATAAAATAAAACGAGCCTGTTTTTTGCGTAATTAAATTTGAATTTTTACCTACCCACCCAAGTCCACTTTTGGCAGCCCAGGCTTTATCTAATACAGGCGCAGAATCCACAAATGCACGACCATTGATTTCGCCTATTTCGGTTTGGATATATTGAAGTAATTCACTGAGTTTTTGTTTAATCACAAAATGATAATCTTCACCATAAGCGTATTTTGAAATTTGATAGGTGTCTGAATTTTGGATTGTTTCCGGATAGTAATTGAGCAGTAAAGAAATCACACTTTTTGCTCCATCTACCAATAATGTAGGATCGAGGCGCTTGTCAAAATGATTTTCCATATACTGCATTTCTCCCTGAAAACCATTTTTCAGCCAACGTTCGAGTCGAGGCGCTTCTGCTTCTAAAAATCCTGCTTGGGCAATCCCACATGATAAAAACCCGAGGCGTTTGGCTTCGGCTTTAATTTGTTGAGAATACGTAACGCGATTTGAATTCATAGTGCATTAGGGATTGAAGTACAGTACCCGACTGACGAATGGAAGGCGCGTACTGCGGAAAGCCCGACCCCTAAAAGGAGACGTGCTCAATCAATCGGCATGTATTGGGGGAATGCCCTTAAAACAATTCCCCTTGTGATGAACTTTTTATTTTTCCTAAGTGTTTGTAAGCTTTATCCGTAACTTCACGACCGCGTGGGGTACGAATGATAAATCCTTCTTGAATTAAAAAAGGTTCGTAAACTTCTTCGATGGTTTCCCCATTTTCGGAGACAGCGGTTGCTAAAGTAGATAAACCCACGGGGCCACCTTTAAACTTATCGATAATGGTGGATAAAATTTTATTATCCATTTCGTCCAAACCGTGCGCATCGACATGAAGCGCTTGAAGGGAATATTTTGCAATTTCGATATCAATTTTACCATTCCCTTTGATTTGAGCAAAGTCGCGCACCCTGCGTAAAAGCGCATTGGCTATACGAGGAGTTCCTCGGCTACGCCCAGCGATTTCAATGGCTGCTTCCATGGCAATCGGAACACCAAGAATAGCAGCGCTTCGTTGCACTATAGTAGTCAATAATTCGGTATTGTAGTACTGCAACCGTGACTGAATTCCGAATCGAGCGCGCATAGGTGCCGTAAGTAATCCAGACCGTGTTGTTGCACCAACTAATGTAAAAGGATTTAAAGTAATTTGAACCGAACGTGCATTGGGTCCGGTTTCAATCATGATATCGATTTTAAAATCCTCCATAGCTGAATAGAGGTATTCTTCGACTACCGGACTTAGACGGTGAATTTCATCAATAAAAAGCACATCACGCTCGTCGAGATTGGTTAAAAGTCCGGCCAGATCACCTGGTTTGTCAAGCACAGGTCCCGAAGTTATTTTGATTCCAACACCCAATTCATTGGCTAAAATATTAGCTAATGTAGTTTTCCCTAATCCAGGAGGTCCGTGAAATAGCGTGTGATCAAGGGCTTCATCACGAAGATTGGCTGCCTTTACAAAGACTTTTAAGTTTTCGAGAACTTGATCTTGTCCGGTAAAATCGTCAAAAGATAGAGGACGCAATTTTTTTTCGACGTCGAGTTCATCGGGATTAAAGCCTTTATTTGTCGGATCTAAATTTTCGTTCATAGTACAAATATAGCAGAAGTTGGCAGGAATAAAAAAGCCTTTCCGAAGAAAGGCTTAGTTATATTTTAATGGTGAAGCACTTCTTCACCTGGTTTCATGGGCACATTTTGAGGAACAAAATCTTCATCGTGACCTGGCTTACTATAATCGTAAGGCCAACGGTGTACTTCTGGGATTTCGCCTGGCCAGTTACCGTGCATGTGTTCTACTGGAGCTGTCCATTCAAGCGTATTAGAACGCCATGGATTTTGAGGTGATTTTTCACCAAAGAAAATTGAACTAAAGAAATTATAGATAAATACCAATTGGAATGCACCACCGATTAGAGCAAACATTGTTATTACAACGTTAACATCTTGCATGTCATCAAAAATTGGGAAGTTCGTATTCGTATAGTAACGACGTGGTAATCCCGCCATACCGATAAAGTGCATCGGGAAGAAAACACCATAGGCACAAACAGCAGTTACCCAAAAGTGTACATAGCCTAAATTCTTGTTCAACATTCTTCCAAACATTTTAGGGAACCAATGGTAAATACCGGCAAACATCCCATATAAAGCAGAGATACCCATTACTAAGTGGAAGTGAGCAACTACGAAATAGGTGTCGTGAACATTTATATCAAGTGTACTATCTCCAAGAATAATACCTGTTAACCCTCCTGTAATGAAAGTTGAAACCAACCCGATAGAGAATAACATTGCGGGATTTAATTGAAGATTACCTTTCCAGATAGTTGTGATATAGTTAAAGGCTTTAACCGCAGAAGGTATTGCAATTAATAATGTGGTAAAAGTAAATACTGACCCGAGGAATGGATTCATACCAGAAATGAACATGTGGTGACCCCATACAATAGTTGATAAGAATGCAATTGCAAGAATAGAAATGATCATCGCTCGGTAACCAAAAATAGGTTTACGTGAATTGGTTGCAATAACTTCAGAAGTAATCCCAAGAGCAGGAAGTAAAATAATATATACTTCGGGGTGACCTAGGAACCAAAATAAGTGTTCAAATAGAACTGGAGAACCTCCTTGGTAATCTAAAACTTCACCTGCTAAATAAATATCGGATAAAAAGAAAGATGTTCCAAAACTACGGTCCATAATGAGCAACAATGCTGCTGACAATAATACAGGGAAAGAAATAACTCCAATTACTGCAGTGATAAAGAATGCCCAAATAGTTAGCGGCATACGAGTCATTGTCATCCCTTTAGTTCGTAAATTTAATACGGTAACTATATAATTCAACGAACCTAAAAGTGATGATGCAATAAAAACAGCCATAGAAACCAACCATAATGTCATTCCTAGTCCAGATCCGGCGATAGCTTGAGGTAAAGCACTTAAAGGTGGGTAAATAGTCCAACCAGCTGAAGCAGGACCAGATTCAACAAACAAAGAAAGAACCATGATTACACTTGACAAGAAGAATAACCAATAGGAAATCATGTTTAAGAAACCTGAAGCCATATCGCGTGCACCTAATTGCAACGGAATTAACAAGTTACTGAATGTACCACTCAATGCAGCAGTTAATACGAAGAATACCATAATGGTACCGTGAATAGTAATCAAGGATAGGTAAGCTTCATTGGTCATAACTCCCTCTGGAGCCATTTTTTCACCCAAGAAGAATTTGAATACTTTGAAAGATTCTTCAGGCCATGCTAATTGCATACGGAACAAAAGAGACATTCCCACACCTATGATACCCATAATTATACCTGTAATCAAGTATTGTTTGGAAATCATTTTATGGTCAATACTAAAAATGTATTTCGTTATGAAAGTGTCCTTGTGGTGGTGATCATGTGCATGATCGTCAGTGTGAAGGTCGTGTGCGTGACTCATATGATATCAATCAATTATAATTTTCTAATTATTTAGTAGCTATTACAGTAGTATCTGGTTTGGTAGCAGCGGTGTCAACAGGCTTACCTGCTTCGGCCGCAGCTGTTGCAGCTTCTTCTTTAGCAGCATTTTTTACAGCTTGAACTAAGGTCGTTTTTTCTTTTAACCATTTATTATATTCTTCAGGCGTATCAACAACGACTTTCATTTGCATGTTGTAGTGAGAAGCACCACAGATTTTGTTACAAAGAAGTAGGTAATCAAAAGTATATGGATCTAAGCCTGGTTTACCCTCAGCTTCCAATTCTTTACTTTTTTGACTACGAATTTCGTTAATATGGTGAACTTTTTCGGTCATTGCCTTTGTATCACGCATCTCCTGTGTTGTCATGATTGGGGTGAACGCAAATTGGGTAACCATACCTGGAACACAGTTCATCTGCGCACGGAAGTGGGGCATATACATAGAGTGAAGTACATCTTGCGAACGGATTTTGAAAATCACTTTTTTACCTTTTGGGATGTGTAACTCATCAGCTACAATATCATCTTGAGCATTTGGATCGGCTAAATCTACACCCAAAGCATTTACACCTTCTATTAAACGAACATTTGCTTTACCCAAAACATTATCAACTCCAGCATAACGTGCGGTCCATTTAAATTGTTGGGCATAAATTTCTATAACAATAGGTTTCTCTTCCTTTTCATTAACAAACATAATGTCTGTCCAAGCATATAAACCAAAGAAAATTAAAACCGCTAAAACGATAGCTGGAATAGAACTCCAAATAAACTCTAGTTTACTATTATCTGACAAATAGGTAGCAACTTGTCCTTTTTTACCGCTGTATTTATAACCAAAGTAATGTAATAAAGCTTGTGTTATGGTTTGAACAACGAAAATCAAAATCATGGAAATCCACATCAATTGATCAACTTCTTTTCCGTGTTCAGAAGCGGAATTATCCATCAAAGGAAAGGCACCATATTTAACAATACATATAATTGTAATCAAATAAATGAAACCTAAGAAACCGAACAACAAATACCCGTTAATACGGTTATCGTTATCATTGGCTACATTTACTACTTCTCCCTCGGGTTTTTTTCCAATTTGAGTAAGAGCAAAAATCTTGCTTAATTGCCATAAAGCAACTGCTAGTAAAACTACAACAAGAACTACTAATAAACCTGTCATTTGTTTATTCTTTAAATATTAATAATGAAAATGTTTACTCTCCTCCATATAAGGATTGCGTTTTGGTGTTAAAGGTGCTTTGGTAAGCGCATTGAAAACAACCAAAATAAACAAGCCTAAGAAGAACAATACGGATCCTATTTCTGATACGCCAATAAACCATTGGTCGCCTACTGTAGCAGGCATAATCATGTTGAAAAAGTCAATATAATGACCAAACAAAATTACAACACCAGCCGTTACAATAATTGGAGCAACACGTTTGAAATCGGTATTGATTAGAATTAAGAAAGGGAATACAAAATTTAAACCAACTGCGCCCCAAAATGGTAAGGTGTAATCATTAATTCGTGTAATGAAATAGGTAACTTCTTCTGGAATATTTGCATACCAAATCAACATAAATTGTGAAAACCATAAGTACGTCCAGAATACACTAATACCAAACATAAATTTCGATAAGTCATGAATGTGGCTAGAGTTAACATATTCTAAATATCCTTTTGATTTTAAGTAGAGCGTTACCATTGAAATAGTTGTGATACCACTAACAAAGAAACTGGCAAAAACATACCATCCAAATAATGTACTGAACCAATGCGGATCTAATGACATAATCCAATCCCAAGCCATAATTGATTCTGAAACAATAAAGAACACTAAGAACATTGCTGATAACTTGAAATTCTTTTTATAATAGAAATCATCACTTGCTTCGTCTTGTGCTAAACAATTTTTTCTTGAATAGTAACGGTATAAGTTCCACCCAATTAAAAATACAGCCGCTCTAACAATCCAAAAACCAAAATTTAAGTATCCTTGTTTACCAGCAATTAATGCATCATAATTTGGTGAATTTTTATCGGTAATACCTTCTGCCATCCATGGAAATAAATGATTAACATGAGTGCCCGAAAGAATTAATAGGATAAAGAAAATTACAGATCCAACTGGCAAGTAAGCCGTAATACCCTGCATTACACGGAACAAAACTGGAGACCAACCTGCTTGTGCAACTTGTTGAATAGCATAAAAAGCAAGGGCTCCCATCGTTACTAACAAGAAGAAAATACATGCTACATATAATGCCGCCCAAGGTTTGTTTTGCAATTGGTGGAAAACATGTTCGATGTGCTCTTTGTGTGCTTGAGCTTCATCTATTTTTTTCTCTTTTTTAGCAACAATATTTAGTGCATGATTCGAGGTTACAGCCATTTCAGCAACGTGTGCTGAATCGGTTGCTTCTATTTTAATTGAATCGGTTGCTTCGTGAGCTTCAGTGGCGTTAGTAGCCTCGTGGTTTGTAGCTACTTCTTGATGCGAAGCTTCGTGCGAATCATGAGCAGCAGGATTGTGAGATTCATGAGAAGCGGTTGCGCTATGACTTCCTTCGTGTCCACCCTCATGATGAGCTGCAGCCACAATTTTCTCAACATCTTCTATTGTTTTCGGAGTAGATAAAAACCCATATACAATACCTACTAACCCTAATGCGATTAGAATGTATGCTGAAGTTTTTAATCTTTGTGAAAATGTGTACATATCTATAATAATCTGATAATTCTACAATTATAATTTACTTTTCAATTGCATTACGTAATTGGATACCAACCAACGCTCTTCGCGGTTTAATTGATTTGCATAGGCGCCCATAGAATTTAAACCATAGGTGATTACGTGATTCACACTGCCTTCTGTGATTTGACGGTCTTTGTAATTGGGAACCCCTAAGAATTTACCTTGAGTTACCAACTTACCTTTTCCATCTCCAGCAGTTCCGTGGCAAATAGCACAATAAATATTGAATAACTCTTCTGCTTTTTTCATATCCATTTTTTCTGCAGGAAAAGGATTTGCGATTGCTTTAGATGCCTCATATCCTTCGGGGGTGTTTGGCAATTCATAAGGCACATAACCTCGTTTAATTGTTCCAGCAGGCGGTAATTGTCCTTCCTTACCGTTTTCTGACTTTGCATTTGGTGAATTGAAAGCTGCTGATTCAGAATACGTTTCATAAGCCACCGACTCATACATGTTAGGCATGTACTGATAATTCGGTGATTTATCATCTTTACAAGCTGTCAACAAAGCTACAGCTCCAACCATAAAGGATAATTTAATTATATTCTTCATCTTTCTTAGTGCTTTTCAATTACTTTAACTTCAACAGCTCCTGTACCTTTAAAAAATGAAATCATTTCTTCTTCATTACCAGAAACTGCTACTTCCATCAAAAAGTGGTCATCTGTAGTTCTTACGTCCGGGTTTTCAGCTTTTTTGAAAGGCCATAATCTACTTCTCATGTAGAATGTAATCACCATTAAATGCGCTGCAAAAAACACGGTCATCTCAAACATTACCGGTACGAAAGCCGGCATATTTTGTAAATACGAAAAACTTGGTTTACCACCGATATCTTGTGGCCAATCGTTGATCATGATGTTCCACATCATCCAAGTAGCTACGGAAATTCCGATACAACCGTAGATGAACGCGCAGATTGCTAAACGAGTAGGCGCAAGTCCCATTGCTTTGTCTAATCCGTGAACGGGGAAAGGAGTAAAAACTTCCTCGATATGATGATGTGCTTTACGGGTTTGCTTTACAGCATCCATTAATACATCATCGTCATTATATAGTGCGTGAATAACTTTTGTACTGCTCATGACTTTAATTAATGATTATCTGAATGATGATTATGACCTTCCTCTTCTCGGGCCTTTTTGTAATTGTCTCCTGATGACTTCAAGATGGTTTTCACCTCTGCTTGAGCAATTACAGGGAAAGAACGTGCATACAATAAAAACAACACAAAGAAGAAACCTATCGTTCCAATATAAATTCCAATATCAACAAAGGTGGGAGAGAATTTTGTCCAAGACGATGGTAAGTAATCCCGGTGTAATGAGGTAACGATAATTACAAAACGTTCAAACCACATCCCGATGTTTACCACAATAGAGATTACGAAAGAGAACATAATACTTGTACGTAACTTCTTAAACCACATAAACTGTGGAGAAAACACGTTACAAGTCATCATCATCCAATACGACCAAGCATAAGGACCCGTTGCACGGTTAAGGAAAGCATATTGTTCATATTCTACACCTGAGTACCAAGCAACAAATAATTCTGTAATATAGGCTACCCCAACAATTGAACCCGTAATCATGATGATGATGTTCATTAATTCAATATGTTGTAAAGTAATGTAAGCTTCTAAATTGGATACTTTGCGCATTACAATCAGAAGTGTATTTACCATTGCAAAACCAGAGAATACTGCACCCGCAACGAAATACGGTGGGAAGATTGTTGTATGCCAACCTGGAACTACTGAAGTAGCAAAGTCAAACGATACAATAGTGTGAACCGAAAGTACCAATGGAGTAGCTAATCCTGCTAACACAAGGGATACTTCTTCAAAACGTTGCCAATCTTTTGCACGTCCACTCCAACCAAAACTTAAAATAGAATATACTCTTTTAGTAAATGGTGTTACTGCACGATCGCGTAACATCGCAAAGTCGGGTAATAATCCAGTCCACCAGAAAACTAAAGAAACGGATAAATACGTAGAAATTGCAAATACGTCCCATAATAACGGTGAGTTAAAATTTACCCACAATGAACCAAACTGATTTGGAATAGGCAATACCCAATAAGCCAACCAAGGGCGACCCATGTGTATAATCGGGAAAAGACCCGCTTGAACAACCGAGAAGATGGTCATCGCCTCAGCAGAACGGTTAATTGCCATTCTCCATCGTTGACGGAATAACAATAACACGGCAGAAATCAAAGTCCCTGCGTGACCAATACCTACCCACCAAACGAAGTTGGTAATATCCCAGGCCCAACCTACAGTTTTATTAAGACCCCAGGTACCAATACCAGTTGAAATGGTATAAATGATACAGCCTATTCCCCAAAGGAATGCTGCCAAAGAAATTGAAAAAACGGTCCACCATTGTTTGTTGGCTCTTCCTTCTACAGGAGCAGCAACATCAACAGTTACATCGTGATAAGTTTTATCACCTATAACTAATGGCTTTCTAATGGGTGCTTC
>NZ_JAIXRZ010000050.1 GCF_027484945.1 Flavobacterium sp. | reverse complement strand
TGTCCCAACGTGCATTAGCCATGCAAAAAGCATGTGAAATTACACCTTCCACGATGGCCGCTGTATTGAACTTAGACGATAATGTGGTAGAAACAATTTGTGCTTCGATTGACGGTGTAGTCGTCGCTGCTAATTATAACTGTCCGGGACAGTTAGTTATCTCGGGTGAATATAAAGCGGTCGAAGCAGCTTGTGAAAAAATGAAAGAGGCAGGTGCAAAACGCGCACTGTTATTGCCTGTAGGAGGCGCATTTCATTCACCAATGATGGAACCGGCTCGTGGAGAGTTGGCTGCTGCAATCGAAGCAACACATTTTAATAATCCGATTTGTCCGGTATACCAAAATGTTCCTGCTTGTGCGGTTCATGATGCGGCGACCATTAAAAAGAATTTGATTCTGCAATTGACCGCGCCTGTAAAATGGACCCAATCGGTACAACAGATGATTGCCGATGGAGCGACTTCCTTTACTGAAGTTGGACCCGGAAAAGTTTTAGTGGGATTAGTAAACAAAATCAATAAAGATATCCCAACAATTTCTGCATAAAATGAAAAAGATACTATTAAGTTTTGCAGTACTCATCGCGTTTGCTTCATGCAAAGAGGAAACCCAAGAAAAATTAGATGCCGCTAAAGACGCATTGACTGAAGAAGTAAAAGAAAATGTAGATTCGGTAACCGCAAAAACAGCAAAGGTTTTGGACTCGACTACAAAGAAAATCAAATCCAAAGTAGATACCGCCTTAGTAAAAGGCGCTATAAAAGTGGAGGAAAAAGCAAAACAAATTAAAGAAGCCGCCAAAAAATAAATTTTTAAAGCCCCATAAATTGGGGCTTTTTTACTTTTAAACGTTAAAATTCATATAATTTTTCATTACAAACAACCCATTGTTTTTTTTTTGGCATTCGATTTGTAATAAGAGTAACTGTTCTTAATTAATAGTAACTCTTAATCCCTTTAAAAAAATGAAAAAAGTAGTGTTAAGCTTAGCGTTAATCAGTGCGTTAACTGTAGTGTCTTGCGACAAAAAAACCGATCAAAAAGCAGAATCCGTAACCGAGGCAGCTGCTGAACAATTAGAAAAAGAAGCAGACACATTGGTAAAAGAAGTGGACTCAACGGTTGAAAAAACCAAAGAAACCATTGAAGAAAACGTAAAAGCCGCAAAAGAAGACCTCAAGTCGGAAGCTGATAAGCTAGGCAAAGCAGGTAAAGAGGCCGTTAAAAACTAAACGGCTGTTTATTTAGTTGTAAAAGGGAAGGGACAAGTCTACTTGTCCCTTTTTATATTTGCTCGTATTTTCTGCTCCCATTTCCATGCACTTGCAAGCGCATCTTCCAAACTTAGCTCGGCTTTCCATCCTAAAACCGAGTTGGCTTTATCCGTACTTGCATAAGCTTCTGTAATATCGCCCTCACGACGACCCACTATTTTGTAATTTAAAGGTTTACCACTTACTTTTTCAAAAGCGCTAATCACTTCCAATACCGAACTTCCTTTACCGGTACCTAAATTAAATACTTCTACATTCGCTTGATTTTGCTTGTCAATTAATCGTTTTAAAGCAACTACGTGAGCCTTGGCTAAATCAACCACATGAATATAGTCACGCACTGCTGTCCCATCGGCTGTAGGATAATCTGATCCAAAAACAGCTAATTGTTCCCGAAGACCAATAGCCGTTTGGGTAATAAAAGGCACTAAATTTTGAGGTATACCCAATGGTAATTCCCCAATTTCTGCAGATTCATGAGCCCCTACTGGATTAAAATAGCGCAATAAAATAGCGTTAATCCCTGTTACTTTTGCCGCATCGCGTATAATCTCTTCACCAATTTGCTTGGTATTCCCGTAGGGTGAAAGTGCTGGCTGTATAGCAGCATTTTCTGTAATTGGCATTTGTTCCGCCTGACCGTAAACCGTACAAGAGGAACTAAAAATAAAATTGGCTTGGGGTAAGTGAGCTAACTCTTGCAATACATAAACTAATGCATTGATATTGTTTTCATAATACAGCAATGGATTCTCAACACTTTCACCTACGGCCTTACTTGCGGCAAAGTGAATCATCCCCACCAAATCATGGTGTTTTTTAAAAAAATGTTGAACAGCTGCTTTTTCTCGTAAATCAATTTGTTCAAATACGAGTTTTTCCCCTGTAATACGTTCAATACCCTCCAAAACTTCAATTGAAGAATTGGATAGATTATCGATGGCAACAACTTCAAAACCTTCATTCTGGAGTTCAACAACTGTATGAGAGCCAATAAATCCTAATCCTCCTGTTACCGCGATTTTCATAATTTCGTTTTTGTAAATTATTTTATTTATTGAACATAGTCCAAAACTGCTGCTGTAATATAGTGAATTTGTTCATCGTCTAATTCGGTATGCATAGGCAATGCAATAACTTCATCTACTAATTGATTGGTCACTGGGAAATCTTCTTCTCGATAACGCGCATCCAAATAGGCCTTTTGTCTATGTAATGGAATTGGATAATAAATCGCACATGGAATACCCATGCTTTGTAAATGGGCTAGTAGTCCGTCGCGTTTCCCATTCAAAATACGAATTACATATTGGTGAAATACATGACAATCACACGACTCACAAATAGTAGGTACCCAAATATTAGGATTAGCGCCTAATGCCATAGAATATTTACGCGCTGCATCTTGACGCGCTTTATTGTAGCGATCTAAATGGGGTAATTTGGCTTTTAAAACCCCCGCTTGTATACTGTCTAAACGTGAATTTACACCAACTACATCATGGTGATACCGTTCGTACATTCCGTGATTGACAATCCCGCGTAATGTATGGGCTAGTGCATCATCATTGGTAAAAATAGCCCCGCCATCGCCATAACATCCTAAATTCTTAGAAGGAAAAAAAGAGGTAGCCCCTACATGACCTATTGTGCCCACTTTGCGTTTCACTCCCGATTTTGAAGTGTAATCGGCACCAATCGCTTGAGCATTATCCTCAATTACAAACAAGTTATGCTCATGCGCAAGTTCCATAATAGCATCCATATTGGCTGCACGACCAAACAAATGTACCGGTACAATCGCTTTTGTTTTTGGAGTAATCGCTTTACGTATACCCGCGATTGAAATATTCATATTGCTCCTATCCACATCAACAAGCACAGGAGTTAATTGCAACAAGGCAATAACTTCAACGGTTGCCGCAAAAGTAAAATCGGCAGTAATAACCTCATCGCCCGGTTGAAGTCCCAAACCCATCATTGCGATTTGCAATGCGTCGGTACCATTGGCACAAGGGATAACGTGCTTTACGCCCAAATACTTTTCCAAATCGGCTTGAAATTGATGCACTAGGGGTCCGTTAATATAGGTCGTTGTATCTAAAACTTCTTGGATGGAAGCATTGACTTCGTCTTTTATTGAATCGTATTGACTTTTTAAGTCAACCATTTGCAATTTTCTCATGGTCTTTTTATATAGCGAAACAAAAGTACACAATTTCTAATTTTAGGATGCAAAAGGCATCGGCTTTTTCGAGAGGTCGTATTCCCGTTTGTGCCAATAGTTTTAAAAAAACCGAATCACTTTCTCATTACGGGTCCAACCACCATGTCTTGTTGATCAAATTCAGCACCATCGTTCGAGAAAATAATTGTACTTTTAGCCCCATAATTCTGAATTCATGTTGTTTCTTTACAATTTATTGGTTCATTGTATACAAGTTCTCCTTCCTCTACCAGCACTTTTCAACCGCAAATTAAACTTGTTTGTTGAAGGTCGAAAAAAGGTATGGAATACGCTAGAAACAAAGTGTCCTGCTTCATCCAAATCCATCTGGTTCCATGCCGCTTCTTTGGGCGAATTTGAGCAAGGCCTACCGGTGATTACCGCAATCAAAAGCGCCTATCCTAACCATATCCTTGTGGTCACTTTTTTTTCACCCTCTGGATATGAAGTTCGCCAAAATACCACTTCAGCCGACGTGACGGTTTACCTTCCTTTAGATACCAAAACCAATGCCCAAAGGTTTATTGCAGCAATACATCCCGAAATGGTTTTTTTCATTAAATACGAATTTTGGCCCAATTACTTAAACGAGTTGCTGCGACTTCAAATCCCGACTTATTTAATTTCTGGTATTTTTCGACCCAATCAGGTTTTTTTCAAATTTTATGGCGGATTTTATCGCAAAGCACTTCGATCATTTACCCATTTTTTTGTTCAAAACGACACCTCAAAAGCGCTATTACAAAATATTGGCTACATCAATTGTACGGTTTCTGGAGATACCCGATTTGACCGCGTGGCATCGCTACTCGAACGCGATAATCGTTTGGACTTTATTGAAACTTTCAAAAATGGAACCCCTACAGTTGTAATGGGAAGTACTTGGCCCAAAGATGAAGAACTGTTGATTTCCTATATCAATCAAACAACCTCGAATGTTAAATTCATCATTGCACCCCATAATATTAAAGCGGAACAAATTGCAAGTTTACAAACCCGTTTACAAAAGCCAACCGTTTTATTTTCTGAAAAAGAAGGCTCCGACCTTTCCTCTTGCGTTGTATTTATTATTGACACTATTGGAATTTTAACCAAAATCTACAGTTATGCCGATATCGCTTATGTAGGAGGTGGATTTGGAAATCCAGGTGTTCATAATGTATTAGAACCTGCAACTTTTGGCATACCTATTGTTGTTGGACCGAATTATAGTCATTTTGCAGAAGCGAAAGCGCTTGTTGGCCAAAATGGATGCCTAAGTATTCAAAATCAAACTGAACTAAATGATGCATTCAATCTATTAATAAACAACGAAGACGAGCGCCATGAAAAAGGGCATATTTGCTCAACTTTCGTTCAAATGAACAAAGGAGCAACCACAACCATTCTTAATTTTATTACCAAAACCCACCCTATTCAATAATTTGTTAGCTATGAAAAACCTCAGACACCTATTTCTGTTTTTATTGATTTGCCTTAACGCAGTAGCGCAGCAAGGCGGAATGTGGTTACCCAATCTTTTAAAAGGGGATCGCGAAACTGAAATGAAAAATTTAGGCATGAAATTAACTGCCGAGCAAATCTATTCCCTAAACAATTCCAGCCTAAAAGATGCCGTTCCGCAATTTGATGGCGGTTGTACGGCTGAAGTGATTTCCGAAAAAGGATTAATCTTAACCAATCACCATTGTGGATTTGATGCAATACAAAACCATTCTTCAGTAGCGCACGATTATTTACGGGATGGATTTTGGGCCTATTCTCTAGAAGAGGAATTAACCAATCCCGACATGGTAGTCACTTTTGTTGTGCGGATAGACGATGTAACAGCTCAAGTTCTAGAAGGCACTGAAGGATTAACCGAAGTAGAAAAACAAAAAAAAATCCAAAGCACGATTGCTGCATTAACCCAATCGTTGCCGAGGGAACCAGGGCAAGATAATCTTATTAAACCCTTTTATGATGGAAACCAATACATTTGTTTTGTAACCGAAACGTTTCGAGACATTCGGTTGGTTGGCGCACCCCCAAGTTCTATTGGTAAATTTGGATCGGATACCGACAACTGGGTTTGGCCAAGACATACCGGCGATTTTTCAATTTTTAGAATTTATGCCGATAAAAACAATCGCCCTGCAAAATATTCAAAAGACAATGTCCCCTACAAACCCAAACACTTTTTCCCCATTTCAATTAGTGACATCAAAGAAAATGACTTTACAATGGTCATGGGCTATCCAGGACGAACCCAAGAATATTTACCCTCATTTGCGGTTGAACAAATTATGAATTCTTTAAATCCGGCGAAGATTGAAGTGCGGGATGCGACCTTAAAAATTCAAGAGCGCTTTATGCGAAAAGACCAAGCCACGAAGATTATGTATGCCTCTAAAAATTCAAGTATTGCTAATGCTTGGAAAAAATGGATTGGAGAAACAAAAGGACTTAAAAAGTCGAATGCTGTAGGGGTAAAACAAAAATTTGAAGCGGCCTTAACCGAGAAAATCCATAAAGCTGGAAAGCAAGCCGAATACGGAATGTTGTTGGCTGATTTTGAAAAAAATTATGCAGCAATTCGCGATTATGCTTTGGCTCGTGATTTATTTTCTGAGGTGGTAACCCGCAATTGTGAGTTATTGCAAAACGGTTATAAATTGTTCCAATTAGAACAATTGTTGACCAATAAAGGAGAACAAGCTTTTAGCGACCGTAAAAATGCACTTTATAAGGGAATTGATGCCTTTTATAAAGAATACAATGTAGAATTGGACCGAAACGTGTTTGAGCAAGTAATTGCAATCTATGCAAATCGTTTACCCAAACAATTTTTACCTAGTTCATTAGAACAATTAAATGCAGCTCAACTAACGGCTGCGATTTACAGCCAGTCAGGAATAACGAGTTTGGAAGGATTTCGCAAGCTATTGGAAGGAGATTCAGCAACTGTTATTGCCAATTTAAATGCGGATAAAGGCTATTTGTTGGCCAAATCCTTAACCGAGATGTACCTCAAATCGGTTGCACCTACTTATGATGCATTGAGTATGAAAAATGCCGCCACACAACGGCAATATATGAAAGCAATAGTAGAATTAAGTCCGAAATCAGACCGTATTTTCCCTGATGCCAATAGTACGTTGCGCGTTACCTTTGGAAAAGTAAAAGGGTATAAACCCGCAGATGGAGTGTATTACCAACCGTTTACAACTTTAGATGGGGTAATGGAAAAATATATTCCGGGCGACTATGAATTTGATGTTCCCCAAAAATTAATTGATTTGTATAATGCAAAAGATTATGGACGTTATGCCAATACGGAAGGCAAATTACCCGTTGCCTTTATTGCTACAAATCATACAACCGGGGGAAATTCGGGTAGTCCAGCCTTGGATGCAGAGGGCAACTTGATTGGGTGTAATTTTGATCGCGTTTGGGAAGGAACCATGAGTGATATTTATTATTCTCCTGATATTTGCCGCAATATTATGGTCGATGCGCGGTATGTATTGTTTATCATTGATAAATTTGCGAATGCACAAAATTTGATTAACGAGCTGAAAATCATTACTCCCAAAAAGAAAAATAAATAATTCGAAAAACCGTTTTTGGCACAGTATTTGATAATATATTGCCGGAATTCAAAGTGCGAATTTTTTAAAAAAATGAGAACATTTGTTTTTGTGATTAAAAAAATTTATATCTTTGCTCCGAATTAATAATTAACCTTTTATAATTAAGTAAGATGAAAAAAGTATTTTTAAGCTTAGCTGTAATTGCT
>NZ_JAIXRZ010000071.1 GCF_027484945.1 Flavobacterium sp. | reverse complement strand
GTTGAAGCTATTGCACTGTTTATACATACCGTTTGATTTGCCGAAGCAGCAGATGAAGTTAGTACCAATGTCGCAAGTGGTTCAACAGTAATTGTTCCAGTTAATGAAGGAGTACCACATGCACCACCCGAAGTAGTAACGGTATAAGTAAATGGTGAACCCGTCACTGTTGAAGGTGTTCCCGATATCGTAATTGTATTTCCTGTTACAGCATAGGTAACTCCTGCTGGTAAACCCGATAGGGTTGCATTGGTTGCTGAACCAGCAAAAACATACGAAATTGGAGCAATCGTAGCATTCAAACATAAGGTTTGATTAGCTGTCCCCGATGCTGACGTTAAATTTAGCGTAGTATTTGGATTAACGGTGATGGTTCCAGTCAGTATTGGTGCTCCGCAAGTTCCGCCACTTGTTGCTATTGAATAGGTATAGGGCGTAGCTGATGGTGTGGTAGGAGAACCAGAAATGGTAATTGTATTTCCTGAAATTGAAGCGGTTACACCCGTTGGTAATCCCGTAACAGTGGCTCCCGTTGCAGATCCTCCAAAAGTATAGTCAATATTTGTGATTGCTGTGTTTTCACATACTGCTTGACTGGTCAAATTGGCTGGAGAATTTAATACTAATGTTGCACCAACATTTACCGAAATTGTACCAGTTAATGACGGAGAACCACAATTACCTCCATTTGCAGTTACAGTATAATTAAATGGAGACCCAACATTTGTAGTTGGTGAACCAGAAATCGTTAGGGTATTGCCCACAGTATTAAAACTAACTCCAGCGGGTAAACCTGTAACCGTTACTCCAAGAGGCGCCCCTCCAAAAGTGTATACAATATTCGTAAGTGGTGAATTTATACAAAGGGTTTGATTGGTTGTTGCTGTTGGTGATGTCAATGTCAATGATGCAACTGGTTCAATAGTAAGCAATGCGGTTAAAGTTGGTGTTCCACAATTACCTCCAGAAGTTTGTACCGTAATTGTATAAGGAGAGCCAACAATTGAAGTAGGTGTTCCCGAAATCGTAATCGTATTACCAGAAATGGATGAAGTTATACCTGCTGGTAAACCACTTGCTGTAACACTTGTTGCAGAACCTCCAAAAGTATACGAAATAGGGGTTATCGGACTATTGACACAAAGGGTTTGATTATCGGTACCTATAGCAGATGATAAAACTAAGGTAGTTGTTGGATTAACCGTAATTGTTCCGGTTAATGAAGGAGTACCACAATTACCCCCCGTAGTAGTAATGGTATAAATGAAAGGGGAACCAATAGTAGTTGTGGGTGTTCCTGATATTGTCAATGTATTTCCAAATAAATTAAAAGTAACACCTGTAGGCAATCCGGTAACGGTAACACCTGTTGCAGAACCACCAATAGTATATATTATATTTGAAATTGCAGTATTATTACATACGGTTTGATTTGAAGTAGCTACAGCAGAGGTTAATACCAATGTAGCAGCGGGTTGAACCGTAATAACTCCCGACAATGAAGGAGCTCCACAATTTCCACCCGTAGTCGTAACGGTATAATTAAAAGGTGAACCGGTAGTCGTGGTAGGAGAACCCGAAATCGTAACGGTATTCCCACTAATTGATGAAGTCACCCCAGCAGGTAAACCTGTAACAGTAACACCGGTAGCCGAGCCCGCAAAAGTATACGAAATTGCAGTTATCGGTGTATTTGTACAAATTGTTTGATTATCAGTTCCTGTTGCAGAAGCAAAAACAAGAGTTGTTGTTGGATTTACCGTGATTGTACCTGTTAACGAAACCGTACCACAATTACCACCGGTTGTGGTTACCGTATAATTAAATGGTGAGCCCACACTTGTTGCAGGAGTACCCGAAATAGTCAAAGTATTTCCGGTTGTTGATGCGGTTACCCCTGAAGGCAAACCTGTTACCGTAACTCCTGTTGCCGAACCTCCGAAATTGTATGTAATAGAATTTATGGCATTATTTTCACAAACCGTTTGTGATGTTGTAGCGGTTGGAGATGTTAAAACTAATGTTGTAATCGGTTCTACGGAAATGGTTCCCGTTGAAGTAGGTGAACCGCATGAACTTCCTACAACAGATACAGTAAATGTTTGCGGTGAAGCGGTTATAGCAGTAGGTGTGCCCGAAATTGTAATAGTACCTGCTCCTATTGCAGCATTAACACCATTAGGCAAACCTGTAACTGTAGCTGTTGCCAGTGGATCATAGGTATAGGTAATAGGAGTAATTGCATTTCCTAAGCAAAATACCTGATTGGTTGTTGAAGGTAATGACGTTAATGATAATCCATTTGAGGAAGTAACATTTACAATTATTTCTTGATAAGGTCTACAAGTCGATAGTCCAGGGGTTGGATTGGCAATTGCATAAACATAATACGTCCCAGTAACGTTTGGAAAAGAACCAGGACTTCCTAAAATACCTGGATCGTAACTAGCAACACTCGAGGCATTTGGCGTAGCATTCCCTAGAGGTGTACCCCCAATATACATATTTGAACCTACTTGAGGAGTCGTAAAGTAAACATAGGAAATAGAATTTGTACCTACAGCGGTAGTATTTACTGCCAAAGGGTTTACGTCGGCTCCCAAACATAAGGTTTGGGTTACAGATGGATTGGTAATGGTTGGACATAATGCACAATCAATCATCGAGATACTAAACGGCTGAATGCGAACACATCCCGAGAATATATTGTATAAACTCATGTATATAATTTGACTTGTTCCAGAAGTCATCGTGAACGAACTCGGATTTGCAATATTATTGGATGCTAAATTTTGCGCATCGGATTGATTCGTATAATAATAAACTTCATACTCCCCCGACGCGATAAGTGGTCCCAAAACGGGTATTTCATTTTGAGTTAAATCAAAAACATTATTAGGAAGACAATTGGTTATTGAAGGTGCCGGTTCGGTATCGTCAGGGTTAACAAATACAGTAATATTTTCAGTATAAATTCTTGGTCCACCACAAACATTATGTCGAACTTCAGCGGTATACGTAGTTGTGGTTGTTGGACAAACGGGAACAGAGGGAGTTGTACCTATAACCGTAGTACCTTGTAACCAACGAACCGTTGTTAATGAATTACCCGAGGGTGTAAATCGCCATGATTCATTATTAGCAACCCAAGCTCCTGTATTTCTCCCTGGAGGTGTAATCCCTTGTGTACCGTTAGCATTGTGTAATCCTAGAACGGCATTACCACTATTCCAGTTGGCACATACGGATCTACGTTTAACATGAACATCAATGATATTTGTCCCTTCATACAATACCAATTGACTCTCTTGTAAACCTTGAGCAGTTCCACAAGAAAATAGAGGCATACTTTTCACATTTACAATTAATTTACGACAGGGAGCAAGACCATCAACAATATAGTTAATGGAAACTGGCGGGGTTGAAGGCACTGCGGGATTCGTATCCTGCATTGGAAAATAAATAGAATTTCTCCAAAGTGGATTCATAGCTGCACTAGGAATGGCTTGTGTAAAGGCAAAACCACTTCCTGCACCCGTATTACATAAATTGGTTGGATTAACTTGAAATGTTAAAAGAGTATTGGTTCCTACTTGAAATTGGTTATAACACTGCCCATAAAAACTAAACGAAAAAGGCAAGTTAACAGGGTCTGAAAAACGGTCATCTTGCGTACATAGTGCAGTCGCTAAATT
Organism: Flavobacterium sp.; assembly: GCF_027484945.1. GTDB lineage: Bacteria > Bacteroidota > Bacteroidia > Flavobacteriales > Flavobacteriaceae > Flavobacterium. The sequence goes on along the minus strand of NZ_JAIXRZ010000071.1, from coordinate 35,190 downwards.
TCCTAATGGATTAAGCGGGGCATAAGGAATTGAAGATACCGTATAGGAGGTGGTGTCGTATGCGTTAATATAATTAGCATTAAGTACCGTACAACTCGTATCATTACAAAAGGTTTGATTATTGGTACTCAATGTAATATCATTGATACAACAATTCAAGTCAAAAGAAAATATCCCCGGAGCTGAACTCGCAACACAACCGGTTGCTGTATTTGTAATGGTAACCGAGTAATTTCCTGGAACGGTTGTTGTAAAACTTGCCACGTTACCCGGTGCCGGAACACCAACTGGAACTGTCCATGCATAGGAATAAGTACCGGGATACGTTGGTGTAGCAGTCATTGTTGCAGGCGTATTATCCCCAGAACATTTCACTACATTATTAACCATTACTCCCGGCGGAGGATTAACAGTTATGGTATACGTCTTAACATCATTCGTACATCCATCTAATGAACCGGTAACGGTAATGGTTGTCGTTTGCGGAATTGTCGTACTATTGTTGATTAAAAAAGAATTGATATTCCCCTGACCACTAGCACCAATTGCTATGTTTGGATTGGAATTGGTCCATGTAATTGACGTTCCTGTTTGATTGCTGGTAAATTGTTGTAAAGGTACTGTAACTCCATGGCAATAAACCTGATTGGAAGGAACAGTAATTGACAACGTATTTACAGTAATGGTTACCGATTGGGAAGCATTACAAGTTACGTTGGTTGAAAATGAAATATCATCGATAGCAAAATCATTTCCAGCTGTACTCAAGTTGTTATTGAATAATGCAATTACTGCACTAGTACTCACCCCTGAATTCCAGGTATAAGTTACTTGGGTCCAATTGCCACAAGTTGCTACTGCTGGTGCATTTACTAATCCTTGTGAGACACCGTTGATGAATGTTTGAACAATGGCAGGACTACTCGCTACTACACTTTGAATCCAATAGGAAAAGGTATAGGTTTGCCCTGGTTGAACAGGAATAGTTTGGGTCCAAAGACGATCATTTCCACCATTTAAATTAGAACCATCAAATAGCATCATGGAACCAGTACCTGTAGTATGATCTGGACAGGTTGAAAAGGTAGGGAACCATGTCGACGGATTGGAAACAATACCATACATTCCTTGAGCACCCGCAGCATTGGAAGCAACATAAGTGTAATCTGTATTAAATCCTAGATTACCTAATGAAAAATCACCATTATATACTAAATTTCGAGTAACGTTTGCCGAAGCTGTTACCGTGTAAGTCGTTGTAGTTGTAGGTGCTACAACAGGGGTAGCACTCGTTGGAGTTGTCAAAGAGGCATCTGCAGGTGTTGCAGTCCATGAATATGAAAGTCCGCCATTTGCAGATAAGGTAGCTGTACTGCCCGTACAAATTGTAGTGTTTGGCGAAACTGTCAATGGATTGGCAGCCGGAGCTAAAACTACGTTATTTTGAGATACCGTATTTCCGGCGGTATCGGTAACACTAACGGTATAAGTACCAACCGGAATGTTCGTAAATACGCCAGTTGTCGAATTTTGATTTACAGATCCCGAAATCGTGTAATTGGTATAAGGAGCCGTTCCTCCTGAACCGTAAACAGTAATAGATCCAGTAGCTGGAGTAGCACAATACGGACTTACCGCAGAAAATAAAACCGCAAGTGGTTTGGGTGGTGGCAAAAGAGCTAAATCATCTACAGCGAAATCATTACCAACAAAACTTGTATTAAAATTTCGTAATTCAATATTGACACAAGCATTGGTTGGTGTAAATGTATAGGTGCGCTGCTCCCACCCTGCTGTTGTTAAAGGAGCTAATGTAGATGCAGGTGAAGTCAACACATTTGCATTGTTAAACACTACACGAATATCGGCCTGAGTAGCGGGTCCGGTAACATTGGTAGAAATAGAACGCACCCAATACCGAAAGGTATATGTTGCACCAACGGTTAACCCACAAATACCTCCTCCACTATTACCTGCCTTCCAAAAACTAGGATTTCCACCATCTGAACTTCCATCAAACAACATCATTTTACCTGTTCCCGATGTATGATCGCCCGAAGTAATAAAATTGGTTGTATTGTAGGGTTGCGGATTTACGCCAAAACTATAGTCACCTGCAGCAGTTGTACCTGTTGGACTCGCTACAAAATTATATCCTGTCCCGTTTATGTTGAAACCAACTCCAACCCCTCCCGATTCAAAATCACCGTTAGCCAACAAGTTTTGAGCCTGTAAAGTAGTAGCAAACAACAGAATAAACAGCAGTTTTAGCGTAAAATTTTTCATTCACTTATAAATTTAAAGCGCTAAAAATAATTAAATTTAAAGTAACATTTTCTTAAAATGCGTAAAATTTATTTTTGAAAGAGTTTCTGCAGCTTCTTTATCTTTTATAATTATCTTTGAAGTTTGAAAATAGCGAAATAACTTTATTACGTATTCATGATTTCTGAGGACAATTTACATGACGAAATGGGCAATAATCATATTGCAACCAACGAAAATACACCCTTACGTGCCGATGCTTTTGAACTAACGGATGAGCAAAAAATTGAACGTATAAAAAAGGATGTAGAAAACATCTTATGCACATTGGGAATGGACCTCGCTGATGACAGTTTAAAAGGCACGCCCAACCGTGTTGCCAAAATGTTTGTTAAAGAAATTTTTGGAGGGTTAAATCCCAACAAAAAACCAAGTTCCTCCACATTTGAAAATAAATACAAATACAACGAAATGTTGGTCGAAAAAAACATTACGGTTTATTCTACCTGCGAACACCACCTCCTCCCTATTGTGGGACGGGCTCATGTTGCCTACATCTCCAAAGGAAATGTGGTTGGCCTCTCAAAAATGAACCGAATTGTGGATTATTTTGCAAAACGACCTCAAGTACAAGAACGGTTAACAATTCAAATTGTACGTGAATTGCAAAATGTATTGCAAACAGAGGATGTTGCTTGTATTATCGATGCCAAACATCTTTGTGTAAACTCGAGAGGGATACGCGATATTGAAAGCAGTACGGTTACCGCAGAATTTGGCGGTAAATTCAAAAATGATTCGGTTCGCAATGAATTTTTAGAATATATAAAACTCGATACGCGTTTTTAATTTATGAATGCATTATATCAAAACCATACGATTACAATTTACAATTCCCTTTCGGGTGCAAAAGAAACCTTTCAATCCATTACTCCTGGAAAAATAGGCATGTATGTATGTGGACCAACCGTTTACAGCAACGTTCATATGGGGAATTTACGCACCTTTATGAGTTTTGATATGATCTACCGATACCTCACCCATTTGGGTTACCACGTTCGTTATGTACGCAACATTACCGATGCAGGCCATTTAACCGATGATGGAAATATAGACAATGACCGGTTTGTAAAGCAATCCCGTTTGGAAAAATTGGAACCGATGGAAATTGTTCAAAAATATACGGTTGATTTTCATCGGGTTTTGGATATATTCAATTTTTTACCGCCAAGTATCGAACCTACCGCTACGGGGCATATATTAGAACAAATTGAATTAACCCAAAAGCTAATCGATAAAGGCTTAGCTTATGTAAGCAACGGATCGGTTTATTTTGATGTATTAGAATATAATAACCGTGGACTTAATTATGGCGCGTTAAGCAATCGAAATGTAGAAGAATTATTGGCAAATACACGGGAACTTGACGGTCAGAATGAAAAGAAAAACCCGCAAGACTTTGCCTTGTGGAAAAATGCCTCACCCGCCCATATTATGCGTTGGAACTCTCCATGGGGTGAAGGATTTCCTGGCTGGCATCTCGAATGTACCGCTATGAGTACTAAATATTTGGGTGAAAACTTTGATATTCACGGCGGTGGCTTGGATCTAAAATTTCCACACCACGAATGTGAAGTTGCTCAGGGTAAAGGTTGCAATGATAAAAATCCCGTCAACTACTGGATGCATGCCAACATGCTTACGATGAACGGCTTACGAATGAGTAAATCGACTGGCAATTTTATCTTACCTATGGAATTAATAGAAGGTAAAAATGATTTTTTTGAAAAAGCATTCGAGCCTTCGGTTGTTCGTTTTTGTTTCCTCCAAGCACATTACCGCAGTGTATTAGACATTTCGAATGACGCTCTTATGGCTAGTGAAAAAGGATACCAACGAATGATGGAAGGATTAGCTATTGCAAGCCAACTTCAAGGATCTCCGCAATCAACATTGAATATTCAAAACTGGAAAAAACAATGTTATGACGCAATGAATGACGATTTTAACACCCCTATTCTCATTGCACAATTATTTGAAGGAATTCGTTATGCTAATTTGGTTAATGATAAGAAAGCGTCGTTAACTGCAGCGGATTGTGTCGAACTTTCAAACACATTGCAGACCTTTTTATTTGAGGTTTTAGGCTTAGAAAACACTAAACTAACGGCTGTAAATTCTGAAAAACTAAGTGGTGTTGTAGAAATGCTCATTGAAATGCGAAATTCGGCGCGCGCGAATAAAAATTGGGCGTTATCCGATGAAATCAGAGATCGTTTACAAGATTTAGGAATCCAATTAAAAGACGGAAAAGAAGGAACATCATATCTACTGTAATGCGATTTAAAAAAATAATTGCGGCACCACTACTTGGAATTATTCGCTTCTATCAAGTTGCTATTTCCCCTTTTACGCCTTCTACTTGTCGTTTTCACCCCACTTGTTCCTCCTACTTTATTGAGGCCGTAACCCTTCATGGTGTTTGGAAAGGGAGCTATTTAGGTTGTAAACGAATTTTTTCATGCCATCCGTGGGGAAAAAGTGGTTACGACCCAGTTCCTCCTAAGATTAAAAAAAAGTGCTAACGCAATTTTAATTTCGCCCCAAAAAATAAATGTCTATTTTTGAAATGAATAAATACCCCTATTATGATTTGGAATCCCGCTGAAGGTTTTCACCTTGGTCCTTTAAACATTAGAATTTATAGCTTAATGTTTGTGATTGCATTCGCACTCGGATGGTATATAATGAAAAAAATATTTGATCATGAAAAAGAGTCCATCGATAAATTAGATACTCTTTTTATTTGGACCGTTTTAGCAACTCTTTTGGGCGCACGATTGGGGCACGTATTTTTTTATCAATGGGATTATTTTCGAAACCATCCTGCAGAAATTTTATTGCCTTTCCAGTTTGATCCAGAATTTCAGTTTACTGGATTTGCAGGTTTAGCGAGTCATGGAGCGGCTTTTGCCATCATTATTACGATGTATTTTTACAGTAAAAAAGTGATCAATCGACCCCTGCTTTGGGTATTGGATCGAGTTGTAATTCCTGTTGCTTGTGGGGCCATTTTTGTACGTATTGGAAATTTCTTTAATTCCGAAATTGTAGGCAAAATAACTACTGCAGATAGTCCCTTTGCCATGCGGTTCATTCGAGAGGCTTATCCCGCACAAGTAATTATTGAAAAAACAGGTATTACTAATCCTGATATGGCCTATGATGCATTGGTTAATAATCCTCAATTTTCTAGCCTTTTAGCTGCTGTACCTTACCGTTATCCCGCACAACTTTATGAGGCATTTTGTTATGTTTTTGTATTCTTTATCCTACTCTATTTATATTGGAAAACCAATGTATCTGAAAAACATGGATTACTTTTTGGGGTTTTCCTCATACTTTTATGGAGTGTTCGTTTTGTAGTTGAATTCATTAAAGAAGAACAAGGGGGTATTGAAGAGTTTTTCGGTCAGTTTTCAACCGGTCAATGGTTGAGTATTCCTTTCATTTTGGTCGGACTCTATTACCTTTTTATGGCCGAAAAGCCTTTACCTGAAGATATTGATGTTTAATTGAATATCGTTTAACTTGAAAGCCTCCCTCCTATGGAGGTTTTTTTATACCTACGCTTTACAAAAACTCATGAGTCAACTTCACGTAGCAAAAGCTAATATTTCATTTAAAATCTAGTTCCTCTAGCCTATAAGACTAGTAGTGCACATTCAATCAAAATGAACATTTTTTAGAATAAATAAAAAAATCTATACTAAACCAATCCCCATAAAAAAAGCCGTTCAACAGGGAACGGCTTATTATTTTTTGTATCTAAATTATTGTTGATCCGTAAAGTGACGTTTTTCGATTTCATCAATATCACTTTGTTTCATCGTATCTACCAATACAGGAGTTGCAATAAATAATGATGAGTAGGTACCGATGATGATACCAATTAACATCGCAAAAATGAACCCTCGAATTGACTCTCCACCAAAAATAAACATAATCAATAATACCATGATCATCGTTAACGAAGTATTCAAGGTACGCGATAAAGTAGTATTAATAGAAGCATTTACAACATCTTTAAAGTGACCTTTGCGATTACCTGCAAGGAATTCACGTATACGGTCAAATACAATTACGGTATCATTCATAGAATAACCAATCACGGTCAAAATAGCTGCGATAAAATGCTGATCCATTTCCATATGGAAAGGCGCATACTTATAACCTAATGAATAAACACCCAATACAAAGATCACATCGTGAACTACCGCTGCTAAAGCACCCAATGAGTATTGCCATTTACGGAACGAAATAATCAAGTAAAGTCCAACAATCAACATTGCACCAATAACAGCCCAAAAGGAATTGGTTTTGATGTCGGCTGATATCGCTGCCCCCACTTTGGAAGCTTGCAATACCCCAACTTTTTTACCATCGTAGGTATTGATAAATTGATCATAGGTCGTTCCTGGATAATACTTGCCTAAAACCTTGAATAGTTTTTCATTTACTTCTCTATCCGTATCGGTTGACTCTTCTTTAATTTTATACTTGGTCGTGATTTTCAATTGATCCTCATCACCAAATACCTTTGCTTCAACGGTAGTACCAAATTCTTTAGTTAACTCCTCAGCAACAATTGATGCCTCTACAGGTTTTTCAAATTTTACTTGGAAAGTACGACCTCCAACAAAATCTACACCTTCATCCAAACCATTAAAATAGAACGACACACAGCTTACAATTACAACTAAAGTAGAGAAGATATACGAGTACTTTTTGATTCCAATAAAGTCGAAGTTAAAGCCCGTAAACCAGTTCTTAGTTAAATTGGTTGTAAACGCTAATTTTTTATTTGCATCGACATCTTTATCGATAAAAATACGTGCAATGAATATAGAAGTAAATAGCGATGTGAAAATACCAATCAATAAGGTAGTCGCAAAACCTTGAATGGGTCCGGTACCAAAAATAAATAAGATCGCTCCAGTTAATACGTGCGTAACGTTTGCATCAATGATTGAACGCATCGCTCCTTTCCATCCATAGGATGTTTTTACGGCATCTGCCAGCGACTTTCCATCACGTAATTCTTCTTTTGCACGCTCATAAATAATAATGTTCGCGTCTACTGCTGTTCCTAAGGTTAATACAATACCAGCAATACCAGGTAAGGTTAAAACAGCTCCTAAACTAGCTAAAATACCAAATAAGAATAATAAGTTTACAAATAAAGCAATGTTTGCATACAAACCTGCTCTACCATAATAGAACATCATCCATAAACATACCAATACCAAACCAACGATAGAAGAAGTAGTACCTGCATCAATTGCTTTTTGTCCTAAGGACGGACCTACCACTTCTGACTGCACAATTTCTGCTGCAGCTGGCAATTTACCTGCACGCAATACATTGGCTAAGTCTTTGGTTTCGGCTACATCAAAATTACCCGAAATTTCTGAACGACCGCCAGCAATTGGACCCGAAGAAACACCCGGAGCAGAATACACTACATTATCCAATACTATCGCGATGAATCCTTTATCGGTATATGCTTTACCAGTTAATTCTTCCCAAGTTTTAGCTCCTTGACCGTTCATTTGCATCGAAACCGCTGGCTTACCCAATTGGTCAAAAGTATCTCTTGCGTCAATAATCACACCACCACTCAAAGGAGCTACATTGTCTTTGTTCCCTTTTAAAGCATACAACTCAAAAGTTTGCGACTCTTGTTTAGTTTTAGCATCTACAGCTACATTCGCTTTACTCCAAACAAATTTTGCAAAACGTTTATCGGCTGGTAATAAATTACGAATTTCAGCACGGCGAAGGTATTCACCCACTTTAGCGGTATCTTTTGATGCTACGGTACCTAATACTGGTCCGCCACCAATGGTTAACTTGCTTTTTAATGGACCTAAATCTGAAGTGTTTTTAGCAACCGAATCTTTCGACTTGTTACCCAACATTGCTTTAATCGAATCGTTTACACCTGTTTTTTCAACAGGTTCCGCAACAACCTCAGACGTTTTCAACGCTTGATTAGCTGTTTCCAAGAAAATACTCATTTCATCAGCGCGGTAGGTTTCCCAAAACTCCAATTGTGCAGTAGATTGTAACAATTTTTTGATACGATCGACATCTTTCGCACCTGGTAATTCAACCAAAATACGTCCTGTCTGTCCTAATTTTGCAATATTTGGTTGGGTTACCCCAAATTTATCAATACGCTTACGCAATACACCAAACGCAGAATCAACTGATTCATCTACTTTACGACGGATCACCTTTTTTACTTGGTCATCGGTCATCTTGAAGTTAATTTCGTCAGATAAGTTCTTGTTGGCAAAAACATCGGGAGAGGCTAATTTTGTACTTGTCCCTGCAGCTGCCTCGTCAAAAGCACGAAAGAAAGCATCTAAATACGATTCATTCCCTTTTTGAATTTTTGCAGCATTATCCAAAGCTTTGTTGAAAACAGCATTTTTAGAATCGCTAGACAACCCTTTTAATACGTCTTTCACTGAGATTTGAAGAATCACGTTGATCCCTCCTTCTAAGTCCAAACCTTTGTTGATTTGCTTGTTGCTTACATCTTCATAGTTGTAGTCGGCAAAACCAAGACTAAAAACTTCAACTTTTTTCAAAGAATCCAGGTATTGTACTTCCAATTCATTTAATTCTGGAAGTGGCTGACCAGGAGCAGCTTTTTTCTTGATTTCAGCCAATTTTTGCTCGGCAAATGCCTTGGCGTCTTTCTTAATCCCATTCGCTACAAAAGTGAATGAAAGCTGGTAAATACTTACCAAAGCAAATAAAATTGCAAAAAACTTAACGAGTCCCTTATTCTGCATTACTACTAAAAATTAATTAATTTTTGTTCTCTCTTCACCAAAAACAACCGCCGTAGTCTAACGAGTTGATTTTCAGAAAAAACCAACACCCTATCCTTTGGACAGAATTTTTGAAACGTGCAAATATAAAATTAACCGAATGATTAACAAATTATTTAGCCACTTATTATTAAAAAAAAGACCGCAAAAAAGCGGTCTTTCATAATTTTATTTCAAAGGAATCATCCTAAAATCGTCTTTAAATCGCCATTCATCGCACGAACTGCATCCGCACTTTTCGCGAACAAGGCTTTTTCAGCGTCGTTTAAATGAATATCAACTATTTGCTCAATTCCATTTTTACCAATGATACAAGGCACACCCATACAAATGTCGTCTTGCCCGTATTCACCTTCTAAAAGTACCGAACAAGGTATCATTTTCTTTTGGTCGTTTAGAATAGCATCCACCAAATACGCTACCGAAGCGCCCGGCGCATACCAAGCAGAAGTTCCTAGCAATCCGGTTAAGGTAGCACCACCAACCATTGTATCCGCAGCTACTTTGGCCAACGCATCTTCTGCTAAGAATTGGGAAACTGGAACCCCATTGTAGGAAGCCAATCGCGTCAACGGAATCATCGTCGTATCGCCATGACCGCCAATAACCATTCCTTGAATATCATTCGCCGGTTTGTCCATGGCTTGTGATAAATAATATTTAAAACGTGAACTATCCAACGCGCCACCCATACCAATGATGCGGTTTTTCGGTAAACCCGTTGCTTTCAACGTTAAATAGGTCATCGTATCCATCGGATTCGAAACCACAACGATAATTGCATTGGGAGAATGGGCCAATAAATTTTCAGCCACACCTTTCACAATGCTGGCATTAATACCAATCAATTCCTCACGCGTCATCCCTGGTTTTCTCGGAATTCCCGAAGTAATCACCACTACATCACTGCCTGCCGTTTTGGTATAATCATTCGTACTTCCTACTACTTTGGTATTGAAACCTAAAGTGGTTTGGGTCTGCATAATATCCATTGCCTTTCCTTCGGCAAAGCCATCTTTAATGTCTACCACTACAATTTCACTGGCAATTCTTCGGTGAGCAATAGCGTCCACGCATGTAGCGCCTACGTTTCCTGCTCCTACTATCGTAACTTTCATTGTTTAATGTAATTAATAAGTTTGTACTTTTTTATTTATTATTTGAAGCTATTCCCGTTGTACGTTTCAATCTTTTTTGTTTTACGCTAACCGGATAAAACAAAAAAGGATTTCCACTCCCACCGGGGCTAGGACATCCTTTTTCAATTTTCGTTAGGCATCAATTTTAGCGTATACTGCATTTTTCTCGATGAAGTCGCGGCGCGGTGGCACCTCATCACCCATCAACATCGAGAAGATGCGATCGGCTTCGGTGAGGTTATCAATCGTCACCTGACGCAAGGTACGTATATTAGGATCCATCGTAGTTTCCCACAACTGCTCTGCATTCATTTCTCCCAAACCTTTATAACGCTGTACACTAGTACCACCGCCCATTTGTTGCGAGATCAAATCGCGTTGGTCGTCGTTCCAAGCATATTCTTTTTTGGTTCCTTTTTTTACCATATACAACGGTGGTGAAGCAATATATACGTGACCCGCCTCAATCAACTCACGCATGAATCGGAAGAAGAACGTTAAAATCAACGTCGAGATATGGCTACCGTCTACGTCGGCATCGGTCATGATAATTACTTTGTGGTAACGCAATTTTTCCAAGTTCAATGCTTTACTATCTTCTTCGGTACCAATCGTAATTCCCAAAGCGGTAAAGATGTTGCGAATCTCTTCGTTTTCAAAAACTTTATGGTGCATCGCTTTTTCCACATTCAAAATCTTACCGCGTAACGGTAAAATCGCTTGGAAGTTACGGTCACGACCTTGTTTGGCCGTTCCACCCGCAGAGTCTCCCTCCACCAAGTAAATCTCACATTTTGCAGGGTCTTGTTCGGAACAGTCGGATAGTTTCCCCGGTAATCCGCCACCGCCTAAAACGGTTTTGCGTTGCACCATCTCACGAGCTTTTTTTGCCGCATGACGCGCTTGTGCTGCTAAGATTACTTTTTGTACAATCGTACGGGCATCATTCGGATTTTCTTCCAAATAATTCTCTAACATTTCCGAAACCGCTTGCGATACGGGAGATACTACTTCACGGTTACCTAATTTAGTCTTGGTTTGACCCTCAAATTGAGGCTCAGCAACTTTAACCGAAATAATGGCGGTCAATCCTTCACGGAAGTCGTCTCCTGAAATCTCAAATTTCAATTTGTCCAACATCCCCGAAGCATCGGCATATTTTTTCAACGTACGCGTTAATCCCATACGGAATCCTTGCAGGTGTGTTCCACCCTCGTGCGTATTGATATTATTGACATACGAAAAGATATTCTCCGAGTAGCTATCGTTATACACCAAGGCTACCTCAACTGGAATCTCACCTTTATCGTTTTCCATATTGATGACACTTGCAATAATCGGCATACGATTGCCATCCAAGAATTTAACAAACTCTTTCAACCCTTCTTTCGAATGGAAGGTTTCGGCTACAGGGTTGCCTTTATCATCGGTATGACGCATATCGGTCAGGGTAATCGAAATCCCTTTGTTCAAAAACGACAACTCACGCATACGCGCCGCCAATGTATCATAAGAATACTCTAACGTCTGGGTAAAAATCGTTCCATCGGGCTTAAAGGATACCGTAGTTCCGCGATTGTCCGTAGTACCGATTTGTTTTACCGGATACATTGCCTTTCCGCGTTCGTATTCTTGTTCCCATACTTTTCCATCACGGTAAACCGTAGCGCGCAAATGATCCGAAAGAGCATTTACACAAGAAACCCCAACGCCATGAAGACCTCCAGAAACTTTATAAGAATCTTTGTCAAACTTACCTCCGGCTCCAATTTTGGTCATTACTACCTCAAGTGCAGAAACGCCCTCTTTTTTATGAAGATCAACCGGAATACCACGACCATTGTCTTCAACAGTGATCGAATTATCAGTATTTATGGTTACGCGAATCGTGTCACAGTGACCTGCCAACGCCTCATCAATGGAATTATCAACAACTTCATAAACCAAATGGTGTAAACCACGCACTCCGGTATCTCCAATATACATGGACGGACGCATCCGAACGTGCTCCATTCCCTCTAACGCCTGAATACTATCGGCGGAATACGCGTTCTTTTTAACTTCTTCGCTCATAAAAAAATCTCGAATTTTGTAGATAACGCAAATATAAAAAATCAAAGGCGATTTTAAAGGGATTTAAAGCGTTTTATAGATGAAGTTATCAACATTTATATTTAATATCCAATTTTCGTTTTAAACTTAAAATAAAGACTAAAAAAAGGCTATTTTTAATCCTATTACTAAACCTTTGATTTTAAAGTATCTAATTTAAGAATCAAAAATTCACAACTAAAAACCGTATCACTCATACCATTCAAGTCTTTTAATTTAATGATAAAATAGTAAAAAAAAGGACCAACCTTACCTCTATTTTAAAATTAAATTAGATGATTTATTTTGTATTGAGTTCCATTTACTACTACTTCAAAATTCACCTCTTTTCCCATAAGCGCACTTCCTAAGGGCGCATGGGGTGAAACCGCAATAATTGTTTTATCTTCTAAAGTTATTTTTGGCAAAGCAGCTGCAATAAATAACCAAAGTTCATTTACTTGTACCAGAGCTCCCAAGGCTACTTTGGTCAAATTCTGCGAGGTATCTATACGATCAATTAGTGCTTTTTGGTCTAGTACTTCTTGCAACTTAGCATTGAGTTTTTCTTGTTCCAAATGCATCATAGCCAATGCGGTTTCATGTTTGTCACCAGCTGAACCTTTGGCATCGGTTTGTGCACCTAACGTAAGTTGCTCCAGCATATCCTTTAATACATCGATACGATCTTGTAAGAGTTGTTGGTAACGTTTTTTAATTTCGTTTTTGCTGTTCATATAAAAAAACCTGTACGCTTGAGCCTACAGGTTGGTAAATATAGCATGCTTTTAATTAGAAATCAAACTTAAAATTGGCACCCAAAAGGAACTGTATTCCTTGCACTGGGTAATTCATCCATCGTTGGTAATTTTGATTAAGCAAGTTATTTCCTCTAAGAAAAAAAGTCAAGCGTTCATTGTGTTTATAGCCAACATGCGCATTGAGATCCAAATAGCTTTTTAACGTCACTGTTTCTGGTGTATAGGGAATAACAGGTAGGGCTGTTGAATTATAATTATAATACAATTCCTTTCGTTCGCCTACAAAAAATAATGAAGCCCCCATATCCCATTTTGGAGTAAATACTACAGCTAAAGTTGAAGCCAATTGTAGTGTGGGTAAATTCCAAGGTTCCTGCTGTTGTGAACAATTATAATTATTAAACGTTGCATTCACTCCCAATTGAACATTTTTGGAGAAATCGGCTTTTAATTCGCCATAAACACTCAAAGTATTCACCTTATCATAAACCACTCCAAAGGAATTGGCCAAAACATAATCATTTGTATTGGTATTAGCAGTATCAAAAGGATTCGCTTTAAATAAAGCTTTATTGGCTTCAGCCAAATAGGATGCGCGAACATTATACCCAATCGCATTGGCTAATTTGCCTTTTAATCCAAAATAAATATCAAATTTCTGATCCGTTGGCGCAACGATTAATGTAGGCGAAACAAAGAAGTTTTCTTGAACAAAATCGCGATACGTATTTTGCTTCAAATTTCCCTCAGCTCCAGCATAGGCCACCATGATATCACCTACTACTTTATAACTTGCAGTAATTTTGGGATATACAAAGAATTTGCTTTCGCCACCTTGCGTCGCTGAACTGTAAAAGAAAGCGGCTCCTAAATTTACTGTAAAATCATCGCGTCGAATTTGAATCGAAGGTTGTACTCCAGTATTAAAATACCCATAATTTAGCGCACCTAAATTAAAATAATCGGTTGCAAAAGTACCACCAACATAATCCAATTCCATAGCCAATTTAACTTTTTCCTCCATAAGGTTGAATTCAAACGAAGGTTTGGCTAAAAATCGATTTTCAGCAGACGAAAACTGATCTGAAAAATGAGTAAATCGCAATTGGGCTTCTTTAAAAAAACTTTCATTTACAGCGATTCGCCCTCCCGCATAAATCGTTTGGTAGATTTGTTTTATATTTAAATCTGATAAAAACAAATCCTGATCTACTGGAGATAAACCCGAATATATATCGGTATCCAAACCATACCAATTGTAGGCCTGGCGCTGGTACCCTAAGTCGACATTCCAACCGATTTTATTTGATTTACTTCCATAGGTTAAATCAAGACCTGTATTGGAAAAATCATCTTCTAAGCGCACATTTTTAATTCCACCTTGGGAAGAAAAATGATTAAGCGCAGCTCCAAAATAATCGCTATTAGCAAACGTGTGGGTTACGAATAATGCCCCATTAATATTTCCATAATTACCTGCGGCCAGAGTGGCATAATTGGAAAACAATCGGGGTTTTTGCTCTTGTTCTACACCTGCAGCTTTACCCTTTGCAGGGGTAAATGTTGAGGCAACCGGAAACGAAAAAATCGTGTATTGAATGGGTTCACGTTTAGTGGTTTCATCATCATCCGTTGAAGGCGTTTCCTTTACTTTAAAAGCATCAGAAATCGTCGGTGTGTAGGGTTTAACTACATTCACCACTTCCGAACCAATGGTTTCATCTTGTTTTTGAGCCGTACTATTTTGACATCCTAAACCAATGGCAAAAGTCAAAACTATATATAGATTTCTTTTTTTCATAGCTCGCTTATTTGCTGTTATTTTCAATAGAAGAATTCGTTTTTGCTTCTTCATTCTTTATTCGTTCTAGTTCGACTTTGGCTTCATCTACTACTTCTTGGTATTCAGAAAAATTATCGATAACACTACTCAAAATTGCTGTAGCCTGGAAACTATCTTTTAATCCATAATAATTTTTAGCCATCACCACTAAGCCTTTCGCCCCAAAGTATTTATAACCCGAAAAATCTTTAGCCAATTTTTGAACTACTTTATTTGACTCTGCAAACTTAGCCTCCTTGTTTTTAAAATAGGCATCATAATAAAGTGCCTCTGCAGCTAGTTCCCCTTTTGCAATTTGCAACAAATTGGCATAGGCAATTCGTGCTTTCGCTTCATCATTGGCTTTAATTGCCGAACGAGCAATAATAATTTGCGCGTCGCTTTTAATTTTATTATCGGTTTTGGGATTGAGCAAAACCTTTTCGGCATAAACTACAGCATTAGCATACGCCTGTGTCTCATAAAAAGCGCGCATTAAATTGGCTTGAGCAAAGGTTTTATTCTGCGGAAAATCAGCTTCCAATTCTAAGCGTTCCAATACTGAAGTTGCTCGGGTATATTCGTTTTTCTTTAAGAAAATTTCAGACAACCGCGCCAATGATTGTTCTGTAAATTCATTCTTTGGTTGCGCAATAACATATTCATACTTTGGCACTGCATTTTGTTCCAAAGCATCGGCATAATAGGACTGTGCTAAATAAAAGTTAGCTTTTAATGCGTGTATTCCATTAGGGAATTTAGCTATATAGCCATTTAAAGAAGAAATCGCCAATTTTATATTGTTTTGCAAATATTGTTTTTCGGCAGCTTCATAGGTATCATCGTCCAATTCTTTATCAGAAACCTCAACAAAATTGAGTGTTCGAACCCAAGTAGCATATTCATCTACACGCCCATTATCAACATAAATAAGACGTGCAGTAGCAACAGCTTCTAGGGCCTCAGGTGTTGCCGGATAATCGGCTACTACTTTCTTAAACTTGACCAGAGCAAGGTCGTCTTTGTTTCCATTGTAATATACCAAACCTTGACGTAAAACCGCTTTAGCCGCATAGGTGCCTGAAGGAAACTCTTTCAACAAATCATCATACGTTTTTATAGCCAAATCGGTTTTGCTTTCGGCCACATAGGTATTGGCCAACTCAAACAATGCGTCATCACGGTATTGCGATGTTTTAAAAATTTGTAGAAATTTGACAAAGTCTTCAATTTTACGTTCGTTTTTAGCGACGAACCCATAACTAATTGCCTTTTGAAAAGCTGCATAATCGGCATCCACCCCTTTCATATCAATTGCTTTATTATAAGCATCCATTGCGGGCCAATATTTAGAAGTAACAAATCTACAATCTCCTAACCGCAAATAGGAATCATTCAAACGAATACGTTCATCTTTTACCGCATCAATCTGTTTTTGAAAATAATTCCCCGCTTGATCGTATTCTTTTTGTTTAAAGTAACAATACGCAATATTGTAATTAATGTTTTTGAATTCCACTGTTGCTTTTGCCGCTTCCATCGATTCAAATTGTTTGAAACTCAATAAAGCCTCTTGGAAATTATCAAAAATAAATTCGGTTTCCCCTTTCCAAAAAAGCGCACGGGCGGTAAACTTTTGCTCTTTGGGTTCGCGTAAAGACGCTTTAAATAATACTTGTGCTTCTTGATAATCGCCATCTGTAAACAATTCCAATCCACGATAAAAAGCTACTTTTTGATAGGCCACTCGGTTTTCGGGCGATTTATTCATCTCTAACAAATACAAGGCTTCTTTGTAATTTTTAGACGTAATATAGGAACTGATTAACAGCCCTTCAATTTCTTTTTTATTGGGAGAACTCGGATATTTTTTTAAAAACGCAGCAAGAATATCCGGTACGCTTTGAAATGAGTTCCCAATATCGTAACTCAATTTAGCATAATTTAACGCAGCATCTTCCTGAATCTTTGCATCAAAATCCATCTCGGCTGCACTTTTAAATGCATTTAATGCTTGCGGCTTACGCTCGGTATTCATGTAGCTTTCACCTAAATGATAATAGGCATTTTGTGCCACATGATCATTGCCATCAATAATTTTATTGAATTGTAAAATGGCATTTTCAAAATCTTTTTGTTGGTAATACGTATAACCCAATTGATAATAATCTGTATTACTCCATTTCCCTTTTTTACCGCGGTATTCTTTTAAATAAGGCAGCGCCTCCGCATAATTCTTTTGGTTAAAATAACTTTCTCCAATGATTTTATTCAACTCCGACTTTTCAGAAGCAGAGGATTTGGCCATTGCCGTTTTTCCCTGCTCTATTGCTTTGTCAAAATTACCTTGACGAAAGCTCATATCCGCCTGAAAATAAGACAGTTTCTCTTTATACTTTTCATCACCTGCCACTTGATCGAAGTATTTTGAAGCATCTTTAAAATTATCATTATCATAAGCCATTACCCCCAAATAGTAACGTGCTTGTGAACCGTATTTTTTTGAATTCGCTACTTTATTAAAATAGGTACTGGCTTCTTTTGCTTTTTTTGCATTAAAATTGGCATATCCTTTTTGAAAATTAAACTGATCGATTTCTTCATAGGTTAAAGCACTTTCATCAACTTTTTCAAAATATTCCAACGCACGCGAATAATCGCCTTGGTCAAAGTAATACTGAGCAACTTCAGTATATAGTTGATTCAACTTGGTACTCGTGGGATAATTAGCTATAAAATCCTGTGCCAAATTAGCTGCATTGCCTTGATTCAAATGAAGAGCACTACTTGCGCTATAAAATGCACAATCTGCACGCAGTTCAAGATCTTTTGTTTGCTGACTAATTTGATCAAATAATAGTTGAGCAGCCAAAAATTGACGGTCGTTATACAACGCCTCCGCACGATCAAATTCACTGAATTGGTGCGTATACACCGATGATTGCTGCGCAGTTGTCACCGATGTGATTACCAGGCTATTAAGCAATAAATACAACTTTAAATTTCGCATGTTTATCCAATTTTGGTACGTATCAAAAATAAAGGTCTCCCTTAAATAACGGGAGGTTGTAGTGTTTTATTATAAACATTTTTCTTAACAAAAGTGAGGAAGATTGATTCTTAAATTTTAAAGATTGTGATTTAGTAATTTGCTAAGGTTACAAATAATTATCCCAATCCTGTTAGCTTTCATTCTAAAATTTATTTTGAAAACCTACGTTATCTTAGTACATTTACCCCACTAACAAAAAATTGTATGTCACAACCCGTCGTATCATTGCAAAATGCAACCATTTATCAAGAGAACCGCGTGATTCTTTCGCAAGTTAATTTAGAAGTGTTACCCGGTGATTTCATATATATTATCGGGAAAAGTGGAACCGGGAAAAGCAGTTTGATGAAAACACTTTATGGTGATTTACCGCTAACAGAGGGAATGGGACATGTGGTCGATTTTGATTTACCTTCGTTAAAAGAAAAAGAAATTCCATTTTTACGACGTAAACTAGGGGTAGTTTTTCAAGATTTTAAATTGCTTCCCGATCGCTCTGTCAATGAAAATATGCTTTTTGTTCTACAAGCAACGGGATGGACCGATAAAAAGGAAATGCAAGACAAGATAGATGAAGTGCTTGATCATGTAGCCATGAAAGGGTTTGCTTCAAAAATGCCTCACCAGTTATCAGGTGGTGAACAACAACGTATTGCAATAGCGCGTGCTTTATTAAACGATCCAGAAATTATTTTAGCCGATGAACCCACAGGCAATCTAGACCCACAAACCAGTGCTGAAGTATTGGAATTGTTGAAAAATATTAATGGTAATGGTAAAACAATTATCATGGCAACCCATGATTATGCCTTATTATTAAAATACCCCTCTAAAACGCTGAAATGTGAAGACGGAGCCCTTTTTGAAGTGGTTCAGAAAACCGTGTAACTGTTGGCACAAAAAGTCTTAGTCATATCGGGTGTAAGCATGAAAGATGGTGGAATTCGTTCGGTTCTCACCGATGCGCTTACTGCCCTTGATCGGTATGCTTCTCAATCCAACCTGAAAGTATACGCTTTAGTTCCCAATGCTTCCGATTATCATTACTCGCATATTGAATGTATTGGATTTCCCAATGCTAAAAAAAAATGGTGGAATCGGATATACCTTGAATATTTCGGATTCAAAAAGCTATCGCTAGAATTGAAAGCCGACTACTGGTTATCACTTCATGACACTACACCAAATGTGGTTTGTAAAAATCAATTTATGTACGCACATAATCCAACTGTATTTTACCACCCGCGTTTAACCGATTGGATGTTCAATTATAAAATTGGAATCTTTAGTTTTTTCTATCATTGGGTATACCGGTGGAATATACACAAAAATACCGCCGTATTTGTGCAACAACAACAACTTTATCATTATTTCAAAAATTTGGATGTACAGCAAGTTTTTTGTTGTCCATTGCATGAAATATCAATTCCTGTTGCGATTCCCCAATTACCCAAACCAGCAATTAAAACATTGTTTTATCCCTTGGTTCCACGGAGTTTTAAAAATGTGGAAGTCATTGCCGAAGCATTACAATTATTAACTCCTGAAGAAAATAGTCAATTGGAAATTCATCTTACTTTTGACCCTAAGGACAGTGGATATGCCAGCTATATTGCTAAAAAATACCCTTTAAACAACTTAAAATTCTTAGGAAAATTGACGCGTGAAATGGTTTTTGCGCAGTATCAAATTTCGGATGGTTTACTCTTCCCTTCTAAACTAGAAACTTGGGGACTACCGATTAGTGAAGCCAAGGCAATGCAAAAGCCTATATGGGCTGCCGATTTACCCTATGCCAAAGAAACGGTAGGCGATTACCAAGAAGTCGTTTTTTTTGATCCTGAAAATCCGATAGCTTTGGCCGAGTTATTTCGTAAATGGTTAAACAACTCCCCCATCTATTCGGGTAACAAAGCACCCGAACGTACCTTTCCTGTATTGGGAAATTGGAATGCTATTTTTGATTATATACGAACTACCGATGCCAAAATTTAGTATTATCGTCCCCTTATACAATAAGGCTGCCTTTGTTGAAGAAACCCTACAAAGTATTCTTTCACAAACTGAAAAGGACTATGAAGTGATTATCGTTAACGATGCATCTACCGACAACAGCGTTGAAAGGGTTCAACAGCTGCAAATCACATCCCTTAAATGGGTAGAACATACTACGAATCGTGGGTTGGCAGCTGCGCGTAATTCGGGTATTCAAGCGGCATCGGGAGAATACATTACTTTTTTGGATGCAGATGATGTCTGGGAACCTAATTTTTTAAAACAAATTAGCCGACTGCAGTCCGATTTCCCAGAGGCAAAAATATTTGCTACAAATTATTGGGAATGGTTTGGAAAAAAATTGGTTACCCCGCACAATTCAGGGCGCAATTGGGATCCGCAATTTCGTGGGATAGTTTCTTTTTTTGACAATAATATTGGGCAAGGCCTTTACAATCATGGAAGTGTTTGCTTTCATCGGTCTGTTTATAATTCGGCAGGAAATTATAATGAAGACTTGGATTTTTCAGAAGATATCGATTTTAATATTCGGGCGAATTATCTGTTCCAACTTGCATTTTACAATCAACCGTGTATGCGATATCGTATGGCAGTAACCGGACAAATGACCTCAGAGAAGTTAATAAAACAAAGGGTTCCCGACTTCAAATCTTACCGCGAATGGGAACTAAAATCAAATGCTTTTAAAAAATACCTTGATTTTGAACGCTATGTTTTGGCAAAAAAATTAAAACAAACCGGGCGAATCACTGAAGCCAACGAACTCCTAAATGATGTAGAAATTTCGCATTTAAATCAAAAACAACGCGTTTTAGTTCAAGCACCTGCATGGCTGCTTGTCACAATTGGAATCCTAAAAAACATCGGAATTCGATTGGGAATTAAAGTAAGCTCGTATTAAAGCTCTTTGATGTATTTGAGAAACTCCTTATAATTTCGAATGTAATCATCTTCGTCATATACTTCGGATGCCAACACTAAACAAACTGCTCCTGAAGTGAAGTTTTCAAGTTCACGCCATACATTTACAGGAATTAACAAACCCTCATTTGGTTTATTCAATGTAATCCGCTGTATATTTTCCCCATCTTTTAATACTACATCAAAACTACCTGAAATCGGGATTAATAATTGTTGTAGTTTTTTATGAGCATGCCCACCCCTCTTGGATTCTGAAGGAACATCATACAAGTAGTATACCCGTTGAATAGGAAAAGGAATAGTATCCAATTCAACAACTGCTAAATTGCCTTTTGGGTTTTTAACTCGAGGAATATCAATAATTGTATACATCATAAATTCTTATAAAACCAGTGAATCCATTGCTTACCGATTAGAGGTAAATCAAGATGTTTAACACTCTGGCTGGCGTTAGTTTTACACAGTAAATATAAGTCATTATCTTCAATCATTCGATGCATCCCAATCATAAACTCTTTTTCATTCTGATCGGGTATTAACAAACCATTTTTTTCTGTAACAATAATTTCAGAGGGGCCTGAAAAACAATCATAGGCCACTACAGGTGTGCCTATGGCCAAGGATTCAATTAATACCGTTGGGAACCCTTCAAATTTACTAGTTAAAACAGTGAATAAAGCTTGATAATAATAAGGAAACGGATTGGCAACACTGCCAAATAAATGTATTTTATCACTACACGATAACGCATAAATTTGTTCTTGTAATTTACTGCGTAAAGGACCATCGCCCAGAATTATAAGATGGATATCAGTACTAGGTAGTTTTGATTGGGCATACATAGCAACCAAACGATCAAATTGTTTAACATTGTCTCTAAAACTTCCTACAGCGAGAATAAATTGATAGGAAACAGAAATAAATTCAAGCTTTTGCTGATGTAATGTTACTGAATCAATAGGATTGTAAAACACGATACTGGGTGTATCCTTATAATCATCCGAAAATGAACTTTGAATTGCTTTTGAAACCGAAACAATAGCTTTTGCCTTATTGTAAATAGCCTTACTAATCCAATGAGGTTGGGGAAAATAAAGATGCTTTGCAAAACTGTGCACCATCAACAAATAAGGAGAACGGTATACAAATCGATGTATAATTAACTCCTGTATACTTTTGATTTTTACTCGGTTATCAATGATTAAATCAAATTTTTCATTCTTAAAAAAAGTATTTAATTGTTGAAATCTTTTAATCCGTTGAATCCATTTAACTATTCCCTTATGATTAGGATCGCCGCCTAAGTTTAAAAGTTGTCCCCGATAGGAATACGTTACTGCATTTTCAACAATAATATGAAAAACAGCAATTCCTTGAGATTCAAAATAACACGACATTAAGGCTGCCCATCGTTCAGCACCACCTCCTGACAACTGATCAGAAACGATACACAAACGGAAGTTTTTGGGAGTAGCTTTCAATTTTTTGTATTTTAGCAACAAATATAAGGAATGTGAGAATATTACTGTTGGGTGAATTCAGTCGTTTACACAATACGTTAAAAGAAGGCCTTGTGGCATTGGGTCATGAAGTGGTTTTAGTCAATAACGGTGATGGATTCAAAAATTATCCTGCGGATTACTCTATACGTGCCCTATTTTTTAAATCTAAAATAGGTAATATCTTCCGACAAGTTTGGTACCGTTTTTTTAAATATGATTTAGTTTTACTCGAACACGGATTACGTTTTTGGTGGATAGTGAATCGATTCCAACAATATGATGTTGTTCAGTTTATCAATGAAAAACCAATTCAAACTTTAGCTCTACTCGAATATCATTTCTTAAAAAAAATTTTAAAGAAAAATTCCAATTGTTACTTATTAAGTTGTGGTGTGGATAAAACCAACTTGGAATATATGTTAGCAAAAAGAGAGCGATATTCCATAATGAATCCCTATTTTGAAAACCCTAAATTAACGGAAAAAGAATACACATTCATGTGGGAATACAAGACGTCAATGCATTTTAAAATTCACAAATTACTTGAGAAACACTGCAAAGGAATTATTGCTTCCGACTTGGATTATGTTGCTCCCCTTCGGACACATCAAAAGTTTATAGGCTTAATCCCTAATCCTATAAACACATTGAGCAAAATATATACCCCTAATAGAGTTACAGGGAAAGTTATTATTTTTCTAGGAATTAATTCTGGAAATTACCACTCCAAAGGCATTCGTTTTTTTGAAGAAGCTTTAAAAATTGTGCAGAAACGTTGGGGATTTAAGACTGAAATCATAACAACCCGAGACATACCCTATTTTGAATATCATCAACATTTTAAAAGAGCACATATTGTACTGGATCAAGTATATGCATTTGATCAAGGATACAATGCTCTTGAAGCTATGGCACAAGGTAAAGTGGTTTTCACTGGGGCGGAAACAGAATTTTTAAACTTCTACCAATTACAGGAAGATGAAGTAGCAATTAATGCATTACCCGATATCGATTATTTAATTGAAAAATTAAATTTTTTAATTCATCATCCAGAAATGATTGCTACTATTGGAAAAAATGCTGCCGCATTTATAAAAAAAAATCACGAATTCACACAAATTGCACAACAATATATTAGGGCATGGAATTCAGAAAAGTAAGTTTAATACTTCTTATTGCTGTTGTGGCTTTTTGGATCACTCAAGGATTAGATCTATGGGATAGTGGTTATATTGTGGGATACAGTTGGCGAATCGTTAATGGAGAACTTCCTTATCGCGATTTTTATTACAAAGGTCCGCCAGCAACTATATTTTTATGGGCATGGATAATGAAAACTTTGCCTGTATTCGGACAGTTTTTTTATTTAAAATTAATCAACTGGCTACTTTTTCTTTTGCAAACACATTTGTGGTTTAAAGGAATTCAACTTGGACTCGATTGGAAAATACCTTATCCGAAATTAATGTATTTCTTGGGTCTTGTATTTTCTGTGCAGTTTTTTCCTATGTATCCTTGGCCTACTACTGACGGATTACTTTATACTGCAATCGCATTTTACCTTTGGGCACTAAGTAATAAAAAGAATCGAGTGAATTTCTATATCCCATTGATTGGACTTTTCACTATTGCTGCAGCACTTACAAAACAATCATATTATTGCATTCCAATTGTTTTTATCATAAGTACGGCACTTCGTTATAAACCGTTGAATGTTATCTATTTACTATTTATTCAATTCGTTACATTAACTCTCTTTATTTGGGGCATTTCTCAATTTACGACCCTAAAAGAATTCTTATCGCACACTATGGGTGAAACGACAGTTACTGATTTAATCTATAGTGGTTTTCTTAACTATTTTTATGACTATAAACAGCGTGAAACACTTTGGATTTTATTAGGAACAGCAAGCATTTTTATGTTGATTTACAATCTAAAAATTAAAGCTCCTTGGAAAATAAGTTTTCAAAACATAGCGATCCTTTGGGGTATTTTTGGTTTGATTTGGTCTATCGTAATTTCAATTCAAGAAGGTTCTCGCGTATTAACGATTGCCCTTGCTTTTTCTTGTTTAGGTTGGTTTAATCGGGACTCCAAGGATCGAAATAAGGCAGCCGTGCTTTTTTGCATTGGAATGGTCGCTTGGGCTTGCGCCATAAGCTTAGGATATCCTTATCCTATTTTCATGGGAACAAGTTTACTTATTTTACTTATCTGGCTGGTAACCAATCGTTTTCCTAAGTATACCTCATATTTTCAAGGAATGATGTTCATTGGTGTTTTAATTGGTACGATTTACCAATTTAAACCTTATGCGGAAAAGCCAATTAATACACTTCGCTACAACATCGGGGCTTTCAGCCCCAAGTTTGCAGGCATTAAAACTAGTAAAGTCCATTTTGATAAATTGAATGAATTGAAAATATTGCATTTCAAATACCCAAACAAAAGACAAATTGTAGCACCGAATTGTGCATTCTATTATTATGCAATGGATATCAAAAATCCACTTCCAGCGGATTGGTTATTGAATTGGGAAATCCATCGCGATCCAAAAACAATACTCCAGATTGCCAGTCGGAAAGAAAGTGTTATTTTCGTTGAGAAATCTTTCATCCAAGGTAATGATGAATTTATGACCAGCAATAGGGCTGATTTTAGTATCGTAACCGACTATATCGTTCGTTATTTTCAAAAAATTAATGAAACTAAGTATTTCTTAGTTTATAAAGGATCAACATTGAATGCACCCTTACCTCAAACTTCTAAGACCTAAACAATACGTTAAAAATGTATTTATAATTGCTCCCTTGTTTTTTTCAGGTTCAATTACTATAGAAAAAATTGAAAAAACTTTTATTGCCTTCTTTGCCTTTTGTTGTATTGCAAGTGTTGTATACATCTTCAATGACATTAAGGATTTAGAAACGGATAAGTTGCATCCAAAAAAGAAAAATAGACCCATAGCATCAGGAGCCGTCTCTATTAACATTGCATATAGTGTTGCCTTACTTCTTTTATTATTAGGATGCACCTTGGCATTCATTAGTCAGCCTAAAATACTCCTTGTATTTGCGGTGTATTTAGGTATTAATATATGTTATTCTATTGGATTAAAACAATTTGTTATTATTGATGTTTCCATAATTGCGTTCGGTTTTTTATTACGCTTGTTTGTCGGGAGTTTAGCATCATCAAGTGAACTTTCGATTTGGATCATCATAGAGACCTATTTATTGGCTCTCTTTTTGGCATTAGCAAAACGAAGAACGGACCTAGTATTGCATTTGGATGGTGTTTCCACAAGGAAAAACATTGAAAAGTATAATTTAAAATTTATTGACACTACCCTTAGTAGTTTGACCGCATTGATTACTATTGCTTATCTTATATTCTCTATTAGTCCAGATATACAAAGTCGTTACCATTCGAAATTAGTTTACATGTCCGGCCTTTTTGTTTTGCATGGACTACTTAGGTATTTAAAATTAGCTCTTGTGGATCAAACTCCTCTAGCTCCACACACGCTTGTTTTAAAAGATAGACAACTACAACTTACCATATTCTTATGGGTGGTATTTATGGGTGGGCTCTTATATGTGAAAGTATGAAAAAGTTAATTCTAGTTGATTTTGATGAAACGCTATACCATAAAAATAGTATGTTGGTCTTCACCCGATGGTATTTTGGATTTTGGCGATATTATTTTGGATTGCTATGTTTAAGTCCGATTCTTATAGCATATCTACTTCGATTTTCCTCTGCTACTTTTACTAAGACTAAGTGGTTAAGCTTCTTTTTTGGTGGGATGGATGCATCAAAATTCAAACAAATTGGACGAACTTTTTCAAAAAAAAGGATTCCTTTAGATTTGAATGAAGAACTTTACAACTATTTAAAAAAAGAACAAGATTCGGCAACTATTTGTATCGTGACAGCTTCAGCTAATGAATGGCTTGATAATTGGGTCGATCATGAAAAATTCATGTTAATTGCGACTGCTTTATCCTACTCTAAAGACCGATTTACGGGACAATTATCGGGTAAAAATTGTAACGGTAAAGAAAAGGTTCATCGTATACTTCAGCAGTTTGATTTAACTAGTTTTGATAGAATAGAAGTTATTGGCTATGGACGTGGAGATTTACCCATGCACGGGCTTTCGAAATAGGTAGATGAATAATAGAAATAAAAAATACAATGCATAATTTACAACATAAGCCTGCATAAACCCTTCTAATCCAGACTCTTGAATTCCATACCGACTCAAGAAATATAAACTAGTCAAAGAGAACAATTCGGTGAAAATAAATAAACCTGTTTTTCGATACGCAAAAAAACGATACCCCAAAATCAAAGCAGCACCTTTAAAAAAATCTCCCAAAACTTGCCATTGTATCAAATCAGTTATGGGCTCAAAAGCATGAGTATAAAAAAGTGAAACTACCAAGTGTCGTAAAAGATAAAAAACAATTAAGCCGATGGTAAATAATGGAAAAACTTGGGTATAATAATTTTTTAAAATGGCTTTTTCTTCAAAATCATTTACAACTTTGGATAACCTAGGCAAGAAATAAAGTCCAATTAAAGTTGAAAGAAATAAAAAATAAAAACTTGAAATTCGGGTCAATGCTTCCCAAAAACCAGCAGCAACGCTTCCTATATTTAAAATAAGTTGATTACGTAATGCAATTAGTACTAAAGGTCCAATAACTGATGAGGCAATTGCCATCAATGTGTAGTGAAACAATTGTTCAATAAATACTCTATTGCATTGAGGACGAAAGGCCAATAATTGTGATTTTAAATAATACGCAAGACAAAAAAAAGTAAGTGAAGGCGCAACAACAACTGCAACTAATGCACCAAAGGTTTGGGATTTAATAACTAATATAACCGTAATAACCAACCCAATAAGTGAACTAAGAATTTGGGTGTAGACCACTTTCTTAAATGCTTCCAATCCATTTAAAATGGACATTAAAACAATTTGGATCAAATACCAAGGCAATGCCAATGCAAACCAATAAAAAACAGAGGTATAGGGTGAGGAACTCCCAAATAAAATAAAACTCCAGTAATCAGCAAAAATAGCAATACAACAAGATGTAATCAATGCCATTACTGGTAACAACGTCAAAACTGTAGATAAAAAATTCTTTAATTGATTAGGATCATTTTTATAGGCTGCTGTATATTTTACTATTCCATTGGCAAAACCCAAAGTGGCAATATTTTCAATTGAAGTTAAAAAATTTCGCAAATTACCTACTAGAGCTAAACCAGTTGGCCCTATATAGATTGCAAGCAACTTTGAAGTAACAAAACCCGTAACTAGTTTTAAGCCAACAGACAAACTATTTAATGAGGTTATTCTCCCTAATTCTCCTTGCCACAAACCAATCAACCATCTCATAAATATCCATTTAAGGTTTGAATGATATAACTAACCTCCTCTTCGGATAATACCGGACTCATAGGCAGACTCAAAACCGTATCATGTATTTGTTCAGTTATCGGAAATGATAAAATATTCCAATTTGAAAAAGCTCCTTGTTTGTGAGGTGGAATCGGATAATGAATCATCGTTTCTATACCGTTTTGCAGCAAATACGATTGTAATTGCTTTCGATAGGGTGTTTGAATAACAAATAAATGAAAAACATGAGCATCCATAGCCATCACCTTGGGCAATTGAATGGCTGAATTTTGTATCTCGGTTAAATACCGTTGTGCCCATTTTCGACGCAAATTATTTTCATTCATTAAATGCGGTAATCGCACGTTTAGAAATGCAGCTTGTAGTTCATCCAAGCGCGAATTCATTCCACGCAATTCATTATGGTACTTTTGACACGATCCATAATTTCGTAAAGTTTGAACCATCTTAGCAACAGCTGAATCATGAGTTACCACAGCCCCTCCATCACCTAAAGCACCCAAATTTTTTCCAGGATAAAAACTAAACGCCAAATCATTCATTCCTTCAAAAGTAAGACCGTGAGCTTGGGCAGCATCTTCAATTACAACCCAATCTTGTGCGGCGGCAATCGCATTTATTTCCCTCATAGGAGCCAATTGTCCATACAAATGAACAACCAAAACACCTTTAATTTCAGGCGTAATTGCCTCAATTATTTTTTCGGGAGATAAATTAAAAGTCTCTGCATCCGGCTCTATAAGAATAGGCTGCAATCCGGCTTCAATAATCCCCATAATTGATGCAATATACGTGTTGGCTTGCACCAATATATGATCTCCAGGTTGTAACTTACCCAGAGCGATATGAGCTTTAAAAAGTAAGGTTATCGCATCCAATCCATTGGCCACACCGATTGCATAAGGCGCGCGACACGTTGCCGCAAAATCGGTTTCAAATTGCTTTAATTGGTCGCCCAAAATAAACCAACCCTTTTCAACTACCTTTTGCAATTGTGCATGATAGGCTTCAATAAACGGAGCGTTTATACGCTGTAAATCCAAAAATGGGATCATACGAGTACGGAGTCTAATAATGAAAAATGAGCGGTGTCGACCTGATAAAAATGCTGCGCAACGGGCTGTGTACCATAGGATTCTTTCCAAAATTGGAGTCCGGCATTGATATTTTTTCCTTGGTTTTCATTTGAAATACCAAAATCAAAAACGCGGCAATCCCGATACACTTCGGTAATCAAATAATCATATAAATAATCCAAAGCACCGGTTTCTGATCGTTGATCATCGCCCGCTACATACTGTGGATGTGCCACTCTACCCGTATCAAAAACGGTTGTTCCAGCGACTAACTGCCCCTCTAAATACACATTAAAATGCCGTATATTTTTAGGAAATTGACTGTACAAATAGGTGATTTCTTCCAATGTATGAACCGGTTGGGTTTGGTGTCTTTTTTCTAAATTAGGAATCAGTAATGTGTTCCAAAAAGAAGTAAAATCAGCTTCTTCTCGAATAATCAATCCTTTTTTTTGTCCCCGACGAATACTTTCTTTTCGTGATTTAGAGAGTTGTAAAGGTAGATGTAAATCCAAGGAAGACAATAGGTCAACGCGTGTTATCTTAGCTTGACAAAGCTGCATTAAATAAGCTAGTTCACCCGAATAACCCATCGCATAAAATCCGGGGATTTCTTTTATGTGTAAAGCAGTAATCGCATGTTGCTGTAGAAAACGTAAAACTGCAGCAAACAACCCAAGAACATCCGAAATATGTATTCGAAGCGGTAAAACCAATCCACCATAGGTGAGCCCCCAATGCGAATAAAGTGAATCATTGATTTGATGCGCAGGAACAACTGCAATCAAGTCATCGTTTTTATACACCAGCAGCGAATAGTCCAAAAAACGATCGTGGTGGTATTCCATGAACTTCCGCTGAAACAAAAAAGTACCGTTTCGGGATTGCGCAATAAAGGCATCCCATAGCGTACAATCCGAATTTTGATATTTTTTTACTGTGAACAAAATAGATGAATAAGCAATTGATTCGCTAACGATTTTTTTGTTAGAACCATTCAAAAATAGCTATAATTTAAAATTAATCACTACTTTTAGATGCAATATCTTGATTTCAATGCCAAACGCAGGTTACATACGTATCGTGTTTCTATTTTTTTTTACAATCGTTGGGAATGCACAAAACATTAGTTTGTATGAGCAATTCAATGGTCGTTACGACTTCACTTTTGTGGGGAATACACTCAATTTAGCAGAAAACAATTCCACAACTACGTGTACCGAATTAATTGCTCCTTTCGCTTCTGCCGAATTAAATTTAAACTCCAATCAACAACTCCACAAAGCCTATTTGTATTGGGCTGGGTCGGGTAATGGTGATCAACAAGTATCCATGAATGGCATCGATATTACGGCAACGCGTATTCTTTCTGCAATCAACAGTAATACAGGACTATCCTATTTCAGTGCCTTTGCCGACGTAACTGCTTTGGTAGCAACTACAGGAAACGGAACCTATACCCTTTCCAATCTTGATATAAGTGCAACATTACTAAGCGAACCAGGGTATTGTGACTTCCGAACAAATTTTGCGGGTTGGACCTTAGTGGTTGTTTATTCATCAGCGCTTTTACCAATTAATCAGGTAAATTTATATGATGGCTTACAAAGTATTCCCACGGCTATTAACATAACATTGGATAATTTAAATGTGGTGGATAACGTAGGTGCAAAAATTGGTTTTGTCGCTTGGGAAGGTGATCGTGGTTTGGCGGTAAATGAAAGTTTGCGTATTAACGGGACCGTTTTGAGTAATCCGCCATTAAACCCCGCAAATAATGCTTTCAATGGAACAAATTCGATAACCAATAGTTCGACCCTACACAATATGGACTTGGATATTTATTCCATTCAAAACAATATTCAAATTGGAGATACCTCGGCGTTAATACAACTTACTTCAGGACAAGATGTAGTGCTTATGAATGTAATTTTAACCACATTCAACAGCCAGTTGCCCGATGCCGTAATTTCGATAGATGCGGTTGATAAAACCTGTGATTCGCCCAATGTAACGTTGCATTATACCGTTTCAAATCCCAACGCTACTGACCCACTACCATCGGGAACAATAATTGCATTTTATTGTGACGGAATTTTAGTTGGACAAGCCCAAACCCAAACAACACTTCCTATAAATGGATTTGAGCAAGGGCAAATTGTATTGACGATTCCGACATCAGCGCCCTTAAATTATACCCTAGTAGCGCAAGTCGACGCTAATAGTAGCGTTCAAGAATTAATCGAAACCAATAATAGTGCAAATTGGACTGATACACTTTGGTTTTCGCCTGTTATTAGCGCTTTAGATCCTATTGTGAGTTGCAATAAAGGCTTCACTTCGGGTGAATTTAATTTTTACAATTATGCCGAATCGGCTTTTGATGCAGCATTAGCAACCTTTGGAGGCTATTATGAAACTATTGCCGATGCAACCAATCAGGTAAACGCAATTGTAACTCCCGAATCCTATTGGGCGACAGCAACACCCAAAACCATTTATTTTCGAGTTAATAATGAGCATTGTTATAGTTTGGGGAACTTTGAATTGCAAACCAAAAATTGCCCCCCTCAAATTTTCAATTATGTTTCGGCTAATGGCGATGGGGCCAATGACACTTTTCACATAGAAGGTTTGTACAATATTTTCACCCAATTTACACTAGAAATATACAACCGATGGGGACGTCTGGTTTGGAAAGGAAACAATTCGATGCCTGAATGGGATGGGTTTTCTAATCAAAAATTTACGATAAGTGACTATATTTCTCCTAAAGGAACGTACTATTATATTCTTAACTTAAATGACCCAAGCTTTCCCGATCCTTATATGGGTTGGCTTTATTTTACATTTTAAGATTTCAGGGAATTCCCTTAAATTAGCCTCTTAATTGAATCGTCTTGAAACAAATCCATTCGACCCAAAACCCATTGATCAAATCCTTAGTATTGTTGCAAGAAAAGGCCAAAGTTCGAAAACAAACCGGAACCTTTTTAATTGAAGGAAAAAGGGAAATCGAATTGGCATTAAAAGGCGGCTATGTTTTGGAAAACGTATTATTTGTGCCTGAAATGTTTGCTATTTCTTCTATTCAAAAGCAAATCCCTTCCTTTTGCAATCCGATTGAAATTAGCAAAGAAGTATATCAAAAATTGGCCTATCGTGATACTACTGAAGGCATTCTAGCGGTGGCTAAAGCAAAAGATCACGATTTAAATGCGCTTCAATTACCCGAAAACCCTTTGATTCTAGTAGCCGAAGCTATTGAAAAACCCGGAAATATCGGCGCACTTTTACGCACAGCAGACGCTGTTGGGGCCGATGCCGTTTTAATTGCCAACAGTAAAACCGATTTGTACAATCCCAATTGTATCCGCTCCAGTGTAGGTTGTCTATTCACCAATACAATAGCGATGAGTACTACAACTGAAATGATTACTTTTTTACAACAAAAAAAAATTGCGATTTACAGCGCAACATTACAAAACGCTAATGTATACCACGAAAATGATTTTACACAAGCCACAGCCTTGGTTGTTGGTACAGAAGCAACCGGACTAACATCGGCTTGGCGGGAAGCTGCAACGCAAAACATTATAATTCCGATGTCGGGAACCATTGATTCAATGAACGTTTCTGTAGCAGCTGCCATTTTACTTTTTGAAGCAAAGCGTCAAAGAGGATTTTAAAATTAAGCACTACAAATGCATAGTTACTATCCGTTAATTCTACTATTTTGAAGTTGTAGAATGTTTTAATTTGTTGTACTTTTAACCTTCACAACGTTTTTATGCTAGAAATCGATTTAGAAGAAGAAAAAAAAGCACTCGCTCGAGAATACAAAGAACTTTTACGCATTAGTTACCAAACGCTTAGTGTAGACGATAAAAAATTGATCCGCAAAGCTTTTGATGTTGCGGTTGATGCGCACAAAGATCAGCGCCGAAAATCTGGAGAAGCCTATATTTTCCACCCAATCGGTGTGGCCAAAATCGTAGCTTCTGAGATTGGTTTGGGGGCCACTGGTATTGCTGCCGCACTCTTGCATGATGTTGTAGAAGATACGCCAATAACCGTAGAGGATATTGAAAAACAATTCAATCCAAAAATTGCACAATTGGTAGGTGGACTTACCAAAATTTCGCAGGTTAAAAAAGACATGAACATCTCGATGCAAGCAGAAAATTTTCGTAAAATGCTGCTCACGTTAAATGATGATGTTCGGGTTATTCTTATTAAAATTGCTGACCGCTTGCACAACATGCAAACGATGGATTCCATGCCGCAATACAAGCAAGAAAAAATTGCTTCTGAAACCTTATATATCTATGCTCCTTTGGCCCATCGTTTGGGTTTATACAACATCAAAACCCAATTGGAAGATTTAGGCCTTAAGTATACCGAACCTTTAATTTACAAGGATATTGTTAGCAAAATCAAAGAAACAAAAGAAGAACAAGACGACTATATCAAAATGGTTTCTAAGGTTTTAGCAAAATCTTTGGATGAAGAAGGGATTCAATACATTATCAAGGGGCGGCCCAAATCCATTTATTCAATTCGTCGGAAAATGATGGTGCAACGTGTGACGTTTGATGAAGTATACGACAAATTTGCACTGCGTATTATTTATAAATCCAATCCCCATGATGAAAAATTCTTGGCTTGGAAAATTTATTCTGTAGTTACCGATCATTACCGACCAAGTCCGAGTCGATTACGCGATTGGATTTCTTCTCCCAAATCAACTGGATATGAGGCATTACATATCACCGTTATGGGTCCAAAAGGACGTTGGGTAGAAATACAAGTGCGCAGCGAACGTATGGATGAAATTGCCGAGAAAGGCTATGCTGCACACTACAAATATAAACAAGGTGCTACTGAAGAATCGGGTCTTGAGAAATGGCTGAATTTGCTGAAAGAAGCATTAGAAAATGCCGAAACCAATGCGGTTGACTTTGTAGAAGATTTCAAAATGAATTTGTATGCCAAAGAAATCTTTGTATTTACACCCAAAGGTGAAATTAAATCCTTGCCAAAAGGAGCTACTTCGTTGGATTTTGCCTTTAGCATCCATTCTGAAATCGGTATTAAAACACGAGGAACCCGTGTAAATGGACGGTTAGTTCCCCTCAATTACGAATTAAAAAGTGGAGACCAAGTAGAAATCATAACGTCACCGCATCAAAAACCAACAATCAACTGGTTGGACTATGTAACTACATCAAGAGCAAAAAATAAAATCCGAAGTGTACTCAATGAAGATACGAAGAAAATTGCTGAAGAAGGAAAAGAATTACTAACGCGTAAGCTAAAGCATTTAAAAATTACTCTTAATGAAAGTGTAGTTAATGAATTGGTTAACTATTTTAAATTAAAAACGAGTTTGGATTTGTTTTATCGTGTAGGAATCGGGGCGATAGAGAATCAACAGTTAAAGGACTATGCTGCACAGAAAAGCAATACGCTAATTAATTTTTTCAAAAACAAAATCAAACGGTCGCATGCTACAAATCCAGAGGAAATAAACCGACAAGAGTTAACCAGTAATTACGACTTATTGGTCTTTGGAAAAGAGCAAGATCGTTTGGATTACAAGTTGGCTTCTTGTTGCAATCCGATTCCAGGTGATGATGTGTTTGGTTTTGTAACCATAAACGAAGGGATAAAAGTCCACAAAAAAGACTGTCCAAACGCTATTAGCCTACAATCAAATTATGCATATCGGATTATGCAAGCGCGATGGATCGATTCGACCAAACAAGAGTTTAAAGTGAATTTAAATATTACCGGCATGGATACGATGGGATTAACCAATGAACTTACTAAAGTAATATCCAATCAAATGCATGTTAACATTCAAAGTATATCTTTAAGTGGTGAAGCTGGAATTTTCAATGGTCAAGTTACCGTTGTAGTCCAGAACAACAAAATCTTAAAACGCATGATTGATTCGATTAAAAAAATTGATGGAATTGAAAAAGTAACTAGGGTTTATAGTTAGGGGTTATGGAGATTAGTAGCTAGTGATTAGTGACTAGTAATTAGTGACTAGTGACTAGTGACTAGTGACTAGTGATTAGTCCTAAAAATCGAGGGTAATTAAAAGTCTATTCTCTATCCTCTATTCTCTATTCTCTATTCTCTATTCTCTATTCTCTATTCTCTATTCTCTATTCTCTATTCTCTATTCT
>NZ_JAIXRZ010000004.1 GCF_027484945.1 Flavobacterium sp. | reverse complement strand
GAAATCAAAAAACAATTGTAAGATGCATGCAAAGGAAGCTTTTCAGTTTTTGGAAGAACTCAAAGAAAACAACAATACCGAATGGTTTCACAGTCAGAAAAAACGGTATGAAGATTATAAAAAGTTTTACCATGGGTTGATTGCAGCCGTTTTGTCCGAATTAAAAAAATGGGATCCAACGCTCGAACCCTTAGAACCCAAACATTGTACATTTCGCATTAATCGGGATATCCGATTTTCTAAAGATAAATCACCCTACAAAACAAATATGGGCATGTGGTTTACCCAAAATAAAAACCATAAAAACAGTCCGGGGTATTATATTCACTACGAAAAAGGCGCTTCATTTATCGCTGGTGGTGTATGGTGTCCAGAACCCGATCAGTTAAAAAAAATACGTAAAGAAATTGAATTTTTTTACGAAGATTTGGAAGCAATTGTTACTGCTAAAGCATTTTCAGATACGTTTCAAACCCTTACCCGTGAAGAAGGAAATGTACTCAAAAAAGCCCCAAAGGATGTAGATCCGAATCATCCGGCAATTGAATTTTTAAAATTAAAAAGTTTTACAGCAGCCTTTCCAATCCAAGATAATGCCTTTGACGATCCTGATTTTCATACCAAAATTGCACAGCAATTAGCCGTATTAAAACCGTTTAATGATTTTTTGCGTCGGGGCTTAACAACCGAAGATTAACAAACAGAAATTCCGTATGCGATGAATATTCATTCTAATTTTTCACTTAAAAATTACAACACCTTTGGCATCGATGTAAAAGCGCGGCAATTTATTGCTGTCGATTCTGTGGACGCTTTAGAAGCCGTTTTGCGTAAATATCCCCATGAAAAAAAATTTATTTTGGGTGGCGGAAGCAACATGTTGCTCACCCAAGATATTGATGCGTTGGTAATCCATGTTGCAATCAAAGGGATAACCGTAATTCAAGAAGACGAAAATTATGTTTGGGTGCAGGCAATGGCAGGTGAAAATTGGCATGAATTTGTATTGTGGACTATCGAACAAAATTTTGGTGGCCTTGAAAACATGTCATTAATACCGGGGAATGTAGGAACAACTCCAGTTCAAAATATTGGCGCTTATGGTGCCGAAATCAAAGACACTTTTGTGCAATGCAGTACCATTGCTATCGATGGTTTAACAACCCCTATTTTTTCATTAGAAGCGTGTAAGTTTGGCTACCGCGAAAGCATTTTCAAACAAGAGCTGAAAGGGCAATACATCATTACCTCGGTTGTCTTTAAATTAACCAAACACCAGCACGCGATTAACAGCAATTATGGTGATATCAAGGCCGAATTGGCAAAGCACGGAATTCAACATCCTACAATTAAGGATATCAGCAATGCTGTAATTGCAATCCGACAAAGCAAATTACCCGACCCGAAAGAATTGGGCAATAGCGGAAGTTTTTTTAAAAATCCGGTTATTACTCGTGAACACTTCGAAAAAGTACGAGAACAGTTTCCAGATATCAAGTATTTTGAAGTCTCCCCTACCGAAGTGAAAGTCCCTGCCGGTTGGTTAATTGAACATGCCGGTTTAAAAGGATTTCGAGAAGGCGATGCAGGTGTTCACAAAAACCAAGCACTAGTCATTGTCAACTATGGGAATGCTTCAGGAACCGAATTGGTCAACTTGTCCAAGCGGGTTCAAAAAACTGTATACGACAAATACGGTATAGCAATCGAAGCGGAAGTGAATATTATTTGATAATTACTAAAACAACTGCTCAGCACTATCTTTGGGTTTCAATGCGATTTATTTTACTTTAATGAAAACCTAAAGTAGTTAAATACAAACTTAGTGATGATAATAATCAATTATCTTTTATCAAAATCTACCTTGATTATTGCCCAGAGAATCCCTACCTTTGCCAACGTTTTTTAACGAAAAAAAACTATGGTTCTATTTGTACTTTTTTGCTTATTTATTGCCGTTGTAATTTTGCAATTCTTGTATTACGTGGTTTTCTTTGGTAAATTTTCCTTCAACAAAGCCCAAAAAGGCACACCTAAACGAATTCCCATTTCGGTAATTGTTTGTGCTAAAAATGAAGCAGAAAACATTCAAAAACTTGTACCGCTTCTAGCTGAACAAGATTATCCCGACTATGAAATCGTATTGATTGATGATGCCTCAAGCGATGAAACAATAGACCTATTTGAAGCCTTTGAGAAGCAATACGCCCATGTCAAATTGGTCAAAGTAGAAAACAATGAAGCTTTTTGGGGCAATAAAAAATTTGCACTTACGCTAGGAATCAAAGCCGCAAAACACGAATACCTTTTATTTACTGATGCCGATTGTTACCCAACATCCAATCAATGGATAAAAGAAATGACAGGACATTTTACACAACAAAAAACAATTGTTCTTGGCTACGGTGCTTATGAAAAAAGCAAAGGTTCGTTTTTAAATAAAATCATTCGTTTTGAAACCTTATTAACCGCCACACAATATTTTGCTTGGGCAAAATTGGGCAAACCCTATATGGGAGTAGGTCGAAATATGGCGTACAAAAAAGAGGAGTTTTTTCGGGTGCGCGGATTTATGGATCACATGAAATTGCGTTCGGGTGATGATGATCTATTCATCAATCAAGCCGGCAATGGAACAAACACTACCGTGTGTTACACTCCAGAAAGCTTTACGTATTCAGCACCGAAAACAACCTACAAAGCATGGTTTAATCAAAAGCGGCGACATGTTTCAACAGCACAACATTACAAAGGATTTGATAAGGTTCAGTTGGGACTTTTTTACATGACCCAATTGCTGTTTTTAATTTTACCCATTATCCTCCTTGCCTTTCACTACCAATGGATTATCGTATGTAGCATTTTGGGATTCCGCTACTTGTTTTCATGGATAACTTTAGGCATGGCTGCCGGAAAACTAAAAGAAAAGGATGTCATGTATTTCTATCCTGTGATTGAAATCGTTTTAATTGTGTCCCAATTGAATGTATCCCTCACCAATTTATTTTCGAAACCAGTCCATTGGAAATAATCTTCTATATTGAAAAAGCAAAAAAAGGAGACCAAATTGCGTTTACCTTTCTTCTCGACCATTATTGGAATGAGGTTTATGGTTTTATCTTAAATCGAACCGAAAATGAAACGGATGCCGAAGATATTACCATTGAAACCTTTGCCAAAGCTTTTGATAAAATCGCCACTTATAAAAACGAATTTCAATTTAATACTTGGTTAATTGCTATTGCCAAAAATGTACATATCGACCTGCTACGCAAACGAAAATCATCTTTATTTGTGTCCAGCACTACAGAAGAAAACCAACAAGCTTACAAAGTCGCCGACACTTCCCCTTCGGTAGAAGACGAATTAATTAAGGAACAAAATTTATCGCGATTACTGCTATACATTAAAGAATTAAAACCCCATTACCAAGAAATTATTCAATTGCGTTATTTTCAAGAATTGAGCTACCAAGAAATTGCCAATCAAGTAAATGAACCTTTAAGTAACGTGAAAATCAAACTGCTTCGCGCTAAAAAATTATTGGCAGAAATCATTCAAAAACGCGCTTCTTTTTAAAATTTTATTTTTTATTTTCTTTCTTTTGATTTGTGCTGCAATTTTTGCTGCCGCATTTGCGTTATTATGGTGTTAACCCTTTTAAAATGATATTGCCTATGCACTAATGATACTTTAACTTAAAACCATAGTATTATGAATCGCGTAAGTATCTTTGAAAAAAAATGGCTTGATGTCATTTTTGAAGGCAAAAACCAAAAATACGGGGCCTACCAATTGCGTCGTGAAAATGAAAAAACAACATTAATCGCTTTTTTTACGGGCATCGGACTACTCGCGGCAAGTGTTTTTTTATTGAGTGCTTTTACGGTAAAGCCCGAACCTGTTGTAATTCCACCCGTAATTACCGATCCCCTTCGCGTTGTTGATGTAATCCTTCCAAAGGAACCCAATGTACCGAAAGGCAGTCCAGCTCCTAAGACTTTGGAAAATCCAGTAAAATTGTACAAACCTGTACCACCCGCACTTGTGCCTGTAGAACCCGAACCTATAGCCCCTGTGGTTGAACCCACTACCGGACCCTATAACGGAACCGGTACTCAAGGTACACCCAGCGGAATTCCAGGGGCATCCAACACCGGTGGTAGTACTACCGGGACAACACTTCCTGAACTTCCGAGTACTGCAATAGAAAATTCAGCAACGTTGGATGTACAACCCGAATTTCCGGGAGGATTGGAACGTTTTTACCACGAGATTAAAACCCAATTCAATCCCGAAGCTGTTGGAGAGGACAACCATGTGCGGAAAGTATTTGTTTCGTTTGTGATTGAGCGAAATGGAGTAATGACCGATATTCAAATTTTGCGCAATGCAGATCAAGATGTTGATCGTGAGGCTATTCGCGTATTAAATTCGATCAAAATCAAATGGAAAGCAGGTGTGAAAAACGGCCAAGCGGTTCGATCCCGTTTCACTATTCCGATTACCGTAAATAATTAAGTTTTTAATCCGAACAACCAACCGTAGTTTTTCGCTACGGTTTTTTTGTTATTTTTAGCCATCTAAACCGTATTGATATGAAGCAATTCACGCCACAGGAAAAATGGAAACATTTAGTAAGTTTTCCTGTTATTATTGCTGCCTTAGGCTATTTTGTTGACATTTATGACCTATTGCTTTTTGGAATTGTACGGGTTCCGAGTCTTACCGAATTGGGAATGGATGTCGACACGGTAGGCACACAAATTATCAACTACCAAATGACTGGTCTATTACTGGGTGGGATACTTTGGGGGATTTTTGGGGATAAAAAAGGGCGACTTTCGGTGCTTTTTGGATCTATAGTGGTTTATTCATTGGCCAATATTGCGTGTGGTTTTTTACCGCAAATGCATTTTATGGACCAGGCGACTTTATATGCAGTGTTGCGTTTTATTGCTGGAATTGGTTTGGCAGGTGAATTGGGAGCAGGAATTACCCTTGTATCTGAAAGTTTACCCAAAGAATTGCGCGCTTTGGGCACATCTTTGGTAGCTGGATTTGGATTATTAGGAGCCGTTGTAGCGCAACTTACGGTACAAATGGCGGACAATTGGACTACCGCCTATTTTATAGGAGGTATACTTGGATTGCTACTTTTAGTTTTACGCATACGAGTTACAGAAAGCGGTATTTACAAAGATCTTGAAAAGAATACAGGTATTGCAAAAGGCAATTTTCTCTCTTTATTTACCAATAAAGTACGCTGCATAAAATACCTTAAATGTATTGCCATTGGTTTGCCAACTTGGTATTGTATTGGAATATTAGCAATGATGGCCAATCAATTTGCGCCCGAAATGGGAATTACAACTATTGTTCCGGGTAAAGCTATCATGTGGGGCTATGTGGGTATATCCGTGGGTGATTTTGCCAGTGGCTTTATTTCGCATGCCTTACATTCGCGCAAAAAAGCAATTTTATATATGATGCTGTTTACCATTGTAGGGGTGGTATGGATGCTTTTCGGAGGTGCTAATTCAGAAAATAGTTACTACTTTTTTTGCGCATGGCTCGGACTAGGCACAGGCTACTGGGCAATGTTTGTCACCGTGGCTGCCGAACAATTTGGCACCAATATGCGCAATACCACCACCACCACTGTTCCCAATATGGTTCGGGGATTATTACCGGTTATGCTGCTTCTATTTGACTATTTCAAACAAACGCAAACCGTAATTATGGCTGCACTATGGGTTGGAATCCTTGCTTTTGGTTTAGGAATTTATGCTACACTTACCATACCCGAAACCCACAACAAAGAATTGGACTTTGTCGAGTAACTAACATTTCTTAAAACTTTAACAGAACGCCTTCTTTGTAAAATTTAGATTGTATTTTTGTATTTCTATTTTTATAAAATATGAATTCGGAATCCACTACAATAGTACCCCCTAATGGTAAACCCAAATGGCTCAAGGTAAAATTACCTATTGGTCAAAAATATACCGAACTACGTGGCTTGGTTGACAAATACAAATTAAATACGATTTGTACTTCCGGTAGTTGTCCGAATATGGGGGAATGTTGGGGCGAAGGAACGGCGACGTTTATGATTTTAGGTAATATTTGTACCCGCTCTTGTGGATTCTGCGGCGTGAAAACAGGACGGCCAGAAAATGTAGATTGGGACGAACCGGAAAAGGTAGCGCGATCGATTAAACTTATGGGTATCAAACACGCAGTAATCACTAGTGTGGACCGTGATGACTTAAAAGATATGGGTTCGATTATTTGGCAAGAAACCGTAGAGGCTATTCGTCGGATGAATCCAACCACCACATTAGAAACCTT
This sequence comes from Flavobacterium sp., assembly GCF_027484945.1. Taxonomy (GTDB): domain Bacteria; phylum Bacteroidota; class Bacteroidia; order Flavobacteriales; family Flavobacteriaceae; genus Flavobacterium. The sequence continues at coordinate 25,504 of NZ_JAIXRZ010000004.1, read as the reverse complement.
AATTCCCGATTTTCAAGGAATTCATAGGCATATTGATCGCATTGTAGCCGCTAATCCCGAAGTTGTTTCGCACAATATGGAAACCGTTCGTCGCTTAACACGTGAAGTGCGTATTCAAGCTAAATACGATCGCAGTCTTGAAGTTTTAAACTATTTAAAGGAACAAGGGATTCGCAGAACCAAATCGGGTATCATGTTGGGTTTGGGTGAAACTGAAGCAGAAGTACTGGAAATGATGCGCGATTTACGGAATGTTAATGTTGATATTGTAACCCTTGGTCAGTACTTACAACCCAGCAAAAAACATTTGCCTGTGAAAGAGTTCATTACACCGGAACAATTTGAAAAATACGAGCGTATTGGCAAAGAAATGGGGTTCCGCCATGTTGAAAGTGGGGCTTTGGTTCGATCCAGTTACCACGCTGAAAAACATATTCTTTAATTCTATCTCATGAATAAAATTCGTATTGGCATCAACGGCTACGGTCGTATTGGTCGTAATTTATTTCGCTTACTTTGGAATCACAAAGAAATCGAAGTGGTTGCGATCAATGACATTGCAGATACGGCAACAATGGCGCATCTGACCCAATACGACAGCATTCATGGAAAATTTCCGTTACGGATACAATTTGATAGCACGGGGTTTCAAATAGAAGGAAAAACAATTGCTTTTTTTCATGAAAAAGAAATTCAAAACATTCCTTGGAAATCCATGCAGGTTGATCTTGTGATCGAGGCTACTGGTAAATTTAAAACCTATACCCAAATTGCACAGCATATCGATGCCGGTGCACCAAAGGTGATTCTAACCGCCCCCTCTGAAGAATCCCAAATAAAAACAATAGTGATTGGCGTTAATGAATCCATTTTGGATGGATCGGAAACAGTTATTTCCAATGCCAGCTGCACCACCAACAATGCCGCTCCCATGATTAAGGTAATTGAGGAATTATGTGGTATTGAACAAGCCTATATCACCACGGTCCATTCCTATACAACCGACCAAAGTTTACACGATCAGCCCCATCATGATTTACGCCGTGCACGAGGAGCCGCCCAATCGATTGTTCCAACAACCACAGGTGCTGCCAAAGCGCTAACGAAGATTTTTCCCCAATTAGAAGGAAAAATTGGTGGCTGTGGTATTCGTGTTCCTGTGCCTGATGGATCGCTAACTGATATTACATTTAATGTAAGAAAAAACACGTCTATTGAGGCCATCAATGCCGCCTTTAAAAAAGCAGCCGAAAATGAGCTGCAGGGCTTATTAGATTATACCGAAGATCCTATTGTATCTGTTGATATATTGGGTAATACCCACTCGTGTTTGTTTGATGCGCAACTCACCTCGGTTATCGATAAAATGGTAAAAGTTGTAGGATGGTATGATAATGAAATCGGTTATTCATCGAGATTAGTTGATTTAATTAGGCTTATTTCAAAATAATTACTTATTTTGACTCTTATTTAGGCTTATAATGAAGAAAATACTCATTTTCTTATTGGTTCCTTTTGTGCTATTTGGTCAAAAAAAAACATCAAAATCAATTGACAGTTTAAGCTATTATTTTGAGCAAATCGAATACAATAAAAAAGCCAACAACTACCGGAATTGCCTCTTCTATTCTAAAAAAGCTATTGATTTTTCGCAAAAACAAAATGACGATAAAGCACTGGCTGATGGCTATTACAACTTAGGATTAGTTTATTATGACTTACGCAAACAAGAGGATGCCATCGATGCATTTGTGCGAAGTGTAGCCATCTATTCTACTTTGCCCGTTTCTACAGAACAAGCCATGTGTTATTATTACCTTGGCATGGCTTATATTAAGCAAAAAAATACAACTCTTGCGGAAAAAAATTTAAATCAAGCACAGGTTTTATTTGATAAGTTAATGATTCATAGTGCCATTGCAATGATTAATTTGCAACGGGCAATTATCTACAAGGAACTCGGAAAAACCGATGCGTCTATTGCGCTTTTACAGCAACTAATTGCACAAACAGACACCATTCACACTCGGAAAGTAATTCCCGAAGCGATGTATCATTTGGGAATGATTGAAAAAGACCGAAAACGATACAATTTGGCTTTGAGTTATATGAAACGCGCCTTAAACCGGTGCTCCTACCAACCAGAATTGCAATCGAATATACTTTTGGCTTTGAGTCAGATTAATGAAAAAAACGCCAACATTGAAGCATCGCACCTCTATTTAAAACGCTATGTTGAGATCAAAGACAGTATTGACAATCAATTTCACGCCATGATTGAACCGGTGGATTTTGATTCGTTTAAAAATACCGAAAAAATTAAAAATGCCGAACAATTGGAACGGGAACGCGAAAGTCAGCTGAAAGCAAAAAACTTTTCAAAACTGATTAGTATACTGGCAATTGCTTTGATCTCAATTTTGTCCTTATTGAGTTTATCGTTATACAAAAACAATATTATACGTAATGACTCCAATAAATTATTGCAAGAGAAAAACCGAGAATTAGAATTAGCCAAAGAAAAAGCAGAGAATGCAACAAAAGCGCGTTTGGAATTCCTTTCGACGGTTAGCCATGAATTGCGCACGCCTTTAAATGCAATAAATGGGATCACGCATTTACTTATCGAAGAAGACCCAAAACCCTCTCAAATTGAATATTTGAATTCATTAAAGTTTTCTGGGAATTACCTGCTAACTTTTATTAACGACATCTTAGAGATTAACCGAATAGAATCTGAACATATTTCAGTAGAATTAATTGCTTTTTCAATTCGGTCTCATTTAAAAAACATTCAAAATTCCTTTCGTGAAATTGCGTTGCAGAATCACAATACTTTTGAAATTGAGATTGACGATGCGATTCCTGAAATCGTAATTTGCGACCCAACAAAGCTTTCACAAATTATAATCAATTTAGTGAATAATGCGTTGAAGTTTACAAAAAATGGTCATGTTCGTTTAATTGCAAAAATAGAAGAAGTTCAAGATCAAACAATTCGTATCAATTTTCAAGTGTCCGATAATGGAATTGGAATTCCAGAGGATAAGCAAAGTGAAATTTTTGAAAGTTTTTCCCAAGGTTCAATCGAAATTAATCGCAAATATGGTGGAACAGGGCTTGGTTTGACGATTGTAAAGCGATTAGTCGAACTCTTAGGCGGTACTATAACGTTAAATAGTAAAGTTGGACTCGGATCAACTTTTACCTTTTCGCTTCCTTTTGAAGTGAGTTCGGTTGAAGCAGTTGTTGAACCTGAAGTTACTCCTGAAGAAGTCCATCCAGAAATGGTTATTGAAGGAAAACGCATATTATTGGTTGAAGACAACAAAATCAACCAGATGATTACTCGAAAAATGCTCGAAAATCGCGGAATGCATTGCCGCATTCTTGATAATGGGGAAGATTGCGTTACTTTACTGCGCAAAGAAGCCCAAAATTTTGATTTGGTATTAATGGATGTTCATTTACCCGGAATCAACGGAACTATAGCCACACAACAAATCCGGGAATTTAATACTACAATTCCAATCATTGCATTAACCGCAATTTCTTTAAATGAAAATCGAGAAATGCTCCTCTCATTTGGGATGACCGATGTACTGACAAAACCTTTTGAGCCGGAAAAATTTTACAAAATCATTTCCGATCATCTATTGTAGTTAATAGCGCTGTATCAATTCGCGGATTAGCAATCGAACATCGGGCTCCGCTTTTTGTGCAGCTTTTAACACTTCTTCATGATTTACGCTTTCTATAGCGGCATCATCACCCATATCAGTAATTACCGACAAGCCAAAAACTTCCATATCCATGTGGCGCGCGACAATCACTTCGGGCACAGTAGACATTCCAACACAATCGGCACCCACGGTTTTAACCATCCGGTATTCGGCAAGAGTTTCAAAAGTAGGCCCTTGCAACCCTAAATAAACACCGTCAAGAAGGGTAATTCCGTTTGACAGTGCAATTTCTTTGGCTTTTTGTATCATTTTCACACTATAGGGTTCGCTCATATTGACAAATCGAGGGCCAAATCGTTCATCATTTTTACCCCGCAAAGGATGCTCTGGCATTAAATTAATATGGTCTTTAATACATACTATCGAACCTACATGATAGGCCGGATTTACCCCACCCGCAGCATTAGATACGATTAACTTTGAAATACCCAAATGCTTCATCACCCGAACCGGAAAGGTTACTTGTTGCATTGAGTAACCCTCATAATAATGAAACCGGCCTTGCATCGCAATCACTTTTTTGGTACCAATAGTACCAAATACTAAAGTTCCTTGATGGCCTTGAACAGTTGAAATTGGAAAATTAGGAATCTGTGCATACGGGATAGAAATTTCAATCTGTATATCTTCTGTAAAACTTCCCAATCCAGAACCCAAGATAACGCCATATTCTGGCGTAAATCCCGAAGTCTCTTGAATATATTTAACGGTTTCTTGCACTTGATCCCACATAGTCTTCTATTTGTTGTTGCCATTCTGATGCGCCAGCCAAAAGTTGACTTTGAATGGGTAAATAATATATCGGCGCCGTAATGCCTTTGCCTATCAAACGAACATAATCCTTCTCGGTAGTAAGTATGGGGAGTTGTTGAGCTGTTCGATTAATTTTTTCAATATCCTGTGCAGAAAAATCATGATGATCAGGAAATCGCAATACCGTATCACCTTCCTCTTGAAGTAACGAATAAAATGGCTCGGGTTTTGCAATCCCGGCCAATAGTACTTTGGGCTTTCCTCGAAATATATCTAGATGAAACTGCCCATTAGCATTGTAAACAAATGAATCATAGCATATTGTACTGAAATAAACGGGAATGAAGACACCCAAATCCGCATGAATTTTCTGTTGCTCCAGTTCACTCAAATCGGCCGGACATTTTGTTACAATAATCATATTGGCTCTATTTTTTCCGGAAGTAAATTCACGCAAGGTTCCCGTTGGCAACATCCAATCATTACAAAACAAATCGTTGTAGGCTGTCAGCAAAATATACAATCCAGCATGAACACGCCGGTGTTGAAATGCATCATCGAGTAATACTATCTCTGGCGGAGGTTGACGCAGCACCAATTGATCGATTCCAAAACTGCGATTTGCAGCAACAGCAACGGTAATGTTTGGGAATTTTAGAAACATTTGATACGGCTCATCTCCAATAGCAGCGTCATTTACTGCTATTGAATCCAAATCATTGGCAACAATATACCCTTTTGATGAGCGACCATAGCCTCTGCTTAAAGTAGCCAACCGATAACGCGGTTGCAACAATCGTATTAAGGCTTCAATTTGTGGCGTTTTACCTGTACCGCCAACACTTAGATTGCCAACCGCTATAATGGGCAAATTGTACCGGTAGGATTTAAAAATCCCAATTTGATAACAATAGTTACGCACCGCAGTAATACAGCCATAAAGTAAAGCGAAAGGGAAAAGAAGGTAGCGCAAGATTATCATAGTACGAAAGTAACATTTTTTTATCTTTGAAGAATTCAACACGGTAAAAAATGAAGTCATTTTTCGCAGTTTTAGGAATGCTTTTATCGCTTTGGACCTATGGACAAACCCAAGTGCAAGACAATGCTGCACTATTAAAAATGATATTGACAAAATATTATGCAAATGAAAAACCGGTTGTAAAAAACCGATTGCAATTGCTCTTTTTTTATAGTGAAAAAGCAAACAATACGGTTGAAATTTCTGAAGGATGTAAAGCACATCCCGTTTTGAAAAATTTTTACGCGGAAATCAAAAAGCAAATTCAAATCGAAAACCAGCAAGAAAATTGGAATACAGAATTTCAACTCTTGTTTACGAATCAGCATCAATACCTACAAACGAAAGTACAAACTCCGGTAAGTTTGGAAAAATTTCAAGCGTTGAATCAATCCTTTGGCGAAAATAATCAACGAATGCTCATTGTCAACAAACCCATTTACCTCCCTAACAACTATTGTTTAATCAAAATAGGATTTTATCGAAGTATTGAACATAATAGTGGTAGCTTTGTATTGTTTCAAAAAATTAACGGCGTTTGGCAATGGATCGAAGAATTTAACCGTTGGGAAACGTAATCAAATTTTGCAACTAATCGCTGTGAATAAAAACATCAAATGGAATGAAAATAAAAGAACTACTTCCAATTCTTGAAGAACTCGCACCTACTGCCTATGCAGAGGACTTTGACAATGTTGGCTTACTCGTTGGTAATTTAGAAACCGCAATTTTGGGGATATTGGTTTGCCATGATGCGTTAGAGGGAGTTATCGATGAGGCGATAGCCAAAAAATGCAATTTTGTTGTTTGTTTTCATCCAATCCTTTTTTCTGGATTAAAAAAAATAACGGGTAAAGATTATGTCGAACGTGCTGTCATTAAAGCGATCAAAAATGACATCGCTATTTATGCTGTTCATACGGCTTTAGACAACCATTCACTGGGTGTTAATACCCTAATTGCTAATGCATTGGGATTAATTAACACGAAAGTACTTGTCCCAAAATCTGATCACATTCAAAAATTGACTACCTATGCCCCATTGGAAAATGCAGAAACCATCCGACAAGCGCTTTTTGCAGCAGGTGCCGGTAGTATAGGAAATTATGAACATTGCAGTTTTACATCGACCGGGATTGGTTCCTATCGTGGGAATAAAAATAGTAATCCCGTGCTTGGAGAGCGTCATCAGTACATGGAAACACCCGAAGTAAAAATCGAAGTTACCTATGAAAAGCAGCTTCAAAATAAAATCGTAAACGCCTTATTTTCCAATCACGTTTATGAGGAAGTGGCTTACGAAATCTATTCTTTACAAAACATTCATCAATCGATTGGTTTGGGACGCGTAGGTGCATTGGTCGAACCCATGGCTGAACTAGATTTCCTGCAATTCGTAAAATCAAAATTTAAATGCGGTGGTATTCGGCATTCGGCCTTGTTGGGTAAAAAAATTCAAAAAGTAGCCGTATTAGGAGGATCGGGAAGTTTTGCAATACAGCATGCTTTGCAAGCAGGTGCCGATATTTACCTCACGGCCGATCTAAAATACCATGAGTATTATCAAGCGGAAGGTAAAATAATCCTTGCTGATATTGGTCATTATGAAAGTGAAAGATTTACAAAAAATTATATAGTTGACTTTCTTAAAGAAAAAATTACTAATTTTGCAGTCGTTTTATCAGAAGAAAATACAAACCCGGTTAAGTACTTATAAAATATGGCTACTACAAAAGAAATGAGCGTTGAAGATAAATTAAGAGCGCTATATGATTTACAATTAATCGATTCTCGAATTGACGAAATTAGAAGTGTTCGTGGCGAATTACCGCTAGAAGTAGAAGATTTGGAAGACGAGGTTGCCGGATTAACAATACGTTTGGAAAAACTTCAATTGGATTTGGTTCAAATTGAAGACAATATCAAAGCAAAAAAGAGTGCTATTGAAGAGCATCAAGTTGCTATAAAAAAGTACACCGATCAGCAAAAAGAAGTTCGTAATAACCGCGAATACAATGCGTTGACAAAAGAAGTAGAATACCAAGAATTGGAAATTCAATTGGCTGAAAAACAAATTAAAGAGTTAAAAGCCTCTATTGACTTCAAGAAAGATACTATTGCACAAAGCAAAGAAAAATTAGACCAAAAGTCAACCCATTTAAAACACAAAAAATCGGAGTTGAATGATATCATGGCAGAAACGCAAAAAGAAGAAAACTTTTTGATTGCCAAAAGTGAAGAATACCGCAAAGGAATCGAATCGCGTTTATTAATGGCTTATGACCGTATCCGTAAAAGTGTTCGTAACGGTTTAGCCGTAGTTTCAATCGAGCGTGGTGCATCGGTAGGATCTTTTTTTACAATACCACCACAAACGCAAGTTGAAATTGCTTCTCGCAAGAAAATCATCACCGATGAGCATTCGGGTCGAATTTTAGTAGATAACGTTCTTGCGCAAGAAGAACGCGACAAAATGGATCAAATGTTTGCATCAATCTAATACGAAGCCACCGTAAAGGTGGCTTTTTCATTCCCAAAAAATCCTGCGTTTGAAAAAATTTCGCGACTATTTAATTGTAAAATCCGTTGGGCTGTATATCAACCTAATGAGCTTTCTCTACCCCAAATATGCTTTTGAGTTAGCCTATCGGTTATTTAGTTCTCCTCGAAAAGGCAAAATTAAACCCAATAAAATCCCAACAACTTTACAACAAGCACAAGCTATACAGCACAACTTAACAAAGCATACCATTCAAACGTATATTTGGAAAGGCAATGACGAGGTGGTATTATTGGTTCATGGTTGGGAAAGCAATGCGAGTCGCTGGAAAAAACTGCTAAAACATTTACTTAAAACCGGTAAAACCATCATTGCTATTGACGGTCCGGCTCACGGACAAAGCAGCGGCACTGAATTCAATGTTCCTTTATACGCTTCGTTTATCGATGCAATTGCAGTGGTATACAAACCTTCTATCCTAATTGGACATTCTGTTGGAGGCAATGCCATAACTTATTATCAAAAGCATTATCCCCACGAAATAAAAAAAATGGTATTGTTGGGAGCGCCATCAGATTTTACGATTATTTTAAAAAACTATGTTGCGCTTTTAAGTTTGAACACCAAAGTATATCGCTTTTTAAAAAGCTATACCCAAAGTCGTTTTGAGATTGCAATTGACGATTTTTCAGCAGCACAATTTATTGCCAACAGCACCCTTACGGGAATGATTATTCATGACCAAGATGACCAAGTGGTTTTGTGGGAAGAGAGTCAGAAAATTGCTTCGGCTTGGCCTAATGCAATCTGGATTACAACACGTGGATTAGGACATAGCTTGCATGATACTGCACTGTATCAACAACTTGTTGAATTTGTAAATCGACCCTAATTCCGATGTAACTATTATCTTTGCACCCATGACACGTTTAAACAAATACTTATCCGAATCGGGATTTTGTTCCCGTCGCGAGGCCGATAAGCTAATCGAGCAAGGTCGTGTAACGGTAAATGGTGTCGTTCCAGAAATCGGTACAAAAGTTGGAGATACGGATCGTATTTGTGTTGATGGTCAACCGGTAGTCCAAAGTACCGAAAAACGAATTTATTTGGCGTTTCATAAACCCGTTGGGATTGAATGTACTACAAATACTGCCGTAAAAAACAATATTGTAGATTACCTCAACTATCCGGAACGTATTTTCCCGATTGGTCGTCTAGACAAAGCAAGTGAAGGGTTACTTTTGATGACCAACGACGGTGATATTGTAAATAAAATTTTGCGCGCGCGCAACAACCACGAAAAAGAATACATCGTTACTGTCAATAAGCCTATTACCGACCGATTCATTCAGCGAATGGGGAATGGCGTACCTATTTTGGATACGGTTACCCGTAAATGCAAAGTAGAACCCATTAGCCGCTATATTTTTCGTATCACATTGACTCAAGGATTAAACCGCCAAATTCGACGGATGTGCGACTATTTAGATTATGAGGTTACTGCATTAAAACGGATTCGTATAATCAATATTCAATTGGATATACCTGTTGGAAAATATAGGGATTTAACGAAAAAAGAACTCCAACAATTGGACCAATTAATTGCTCCTTCTAGCAAAACAGAGGAAGCAAGTGACTTGAAAGGCGAACCTATATCAGAATCCAAATCCACCCCCAAACCTAACCCCACTGAAAATAAAAACAAATTTCGTATCGTTACCCATTTTAAAGGGAAACCCAAATCTTAAATTTCTACTGTAGTGGGATTTATTTCTGCACATTAAAATGCGCTGCTAGGAAATTTCTAAAACAAATGCTTACTAGAGATTTATCTCCATAATATAATCTTCCATAAAGTAACCATTACCAATGGCAATATCAACGGTATCTGTAATTTCAAATCCTATTTTTCTATAAAATTGAATCGCTTTATTGAATCGGTTGACATTTAAAATAAATTGTAATTGCCCGGCTTCTTTTGCTTGCTGCATACAAAATTCCATGAAAAATTTACCATAGCCTTGGTTTTGAAGCGCTGTTTGCAAATACAACTTATGGAGTTTCGCTTGACGGGGTTTCGCATCAAATTCTAATGCGGCAAATCCAATTGTAGTTCCCTCTACTTCTAAAAGATAAAACTGTTGCCCATTTGACTGCTGTAGTGATAACGCATCAGGAGTATAAAACAAATCCAACATGTATTGCAATTGTTTCTGCGATAAAATTTCGGCATAAGCTGTCGGCCAAATCTGATGAGCCAAGGCTTGTATCGTTAAAAAATCGGATGAAGTTGCCCGACGAATCTGCATTATTTCAACCGTTTTTGTTCGCGCGCCAACAACGTATTTTTTAATAACATGGCAATAGTCATCGGACCTACACCGCCGGGAACCGGAGTAATATAGGATGCTTTTTTGGAAACGTTCTCAAAATCAACATCGCCTACAATTCGGTATCCTTTGGGTTCGGTTTCATCGGCAATACGCGTAATTCCAACATCTATAACGACCACATCATCTTTCACCATTTCTGCTTTTAGATAATTAGGAACCCCCAAAGCCGTGATGATAATATCGGCTTGCGTTGTAATTTGATTGATGTTTTTGGTATGGCTATGGGTCAATGTTACGGTTGAATTCCCCGGAAAATGATTACGGCCCATCAAAATACTCATGGGTCGACCTACAATATGACTTCGACCGATGACTACGGTATGTTTCCCTTTAGTTTCAACTTGATAGCGTTCCAATAATTCGAGAATTCCAAAAGGTGTTGCCGGAATAAACGTACTCATATCTAAAGCCATTTTACCAAAATTTTCTGGATGAAAACCATCAACATCTTTACTTGGATCGATTGACATTAACACATGTTGGGTATCGATTTGTTTGGGTAAGGGTAATTGAACAATAAAACCATCAATAGCTGGATCTTCATTCAACACTTTAATTTTTTTCAAGAGTTCTGTTTCCGATGTTGTACTGGGCATACGAATTAAGGTAGATTCAAAACCGACACGTTCACAGGCTTTTACTTTACTGCTGACATATGTCATACTTGCGCCGTCATTACCTACTATAATCGCAGCCAAATGGGGTACTTTTTCACCGTTATCGCGCATTTTTTGAACCTCTGCTGCAATTTCGTTTTTAATGTCTTCTGAAACCTTTTTTCCGTCTAAAATGATCATTATGTTGTGTTTAAAGCTTTATTCTGAATAAAAAAAGGTCTGAAACTTCTTTTCGAATTTCAAACCTTAGTTCCAATTATTGCATTCCGCCGGGCATACCTTTCATACCGCCCATCATTCGCATCAAATTTTTTCCTCCGGGACCTTGCATCATTTTCATCATCTTACTCATTTGGTCAAATTGTTTAAGAAGTTGGTTTACCTCTTCTACTTTTCGCCCCGAACCTTTAGCGATACGTGTTTTACGTTTCATATCAAGTAGTGCGGGTTTGCTTCGCTCTTTGGGTGTCATAGAAAAGATGATTGCTTCAATATGTTTAAAGGCATCGTCTTCGATTTCGACATCTTTTAACGCTTTACCTGCGCCAGGAATCATGCCTACCAAATCTTTCATATTACCCATTTTCTTAATCTGTTGTATTTGGGCTAAGAAATCGTCAAAACCAAATTCGTTTTTTGCGATTTTCTTTTGAAGCTTTCGCGCTTCTTCTTCATTATATTGTTCTTGCGCACGCTCTACCAACGAAACCACATCACCCATTCCCAAAATACGATCGGCCATACGGGACGGATAAAACACATCAATAGCCTCCATTTTTTCACCGGTACCGATAAACTTAATGGGTTTATTTACAACCGATTTTATCGATAGTGCAGCACCTCCTCGGGTATCACCATCTAACTTTGTTAATACAACACCATCAAAATTAAGGCGGTCATTAAATGCTTTTGCAGTATTCACGGCATCTTGACCGGTCATCGAATCGACAACAAACAAGGTTTCTTGCGGTTGAATCGCTCGGTGCACATTGGCAATCTCGTTCATCATTTCTTCATCGACAGCCAATCGACCTGCCGTATCGACAATGACAACATTAAATCCATTTGAACGCGCATATTGAACCGCTTTTTGTGCAATTTCAACCGCATTCTTATTCTCAGGCTCTGAATATACTTCTACTCCTATTTGTTCCCCTACAACATGCAACTGATTGATAGCTGCCGGACGGTAAATATCACATGCAACCAATAAGGGTTTTTTATTCTTTTTTGTTTTTAAATAATTCGCCAGTTTACCCGAAAATGTTGTTTTCCCGGACCCTTGTAATCCCGACATTAAAATTACAGTAGGTGCACCGGAAAGATTAATTCCCGTGGCATCGCCCCCCATTAATTCGGTCAATTCATCTTTTACGATTTTGACCATTAATTGGCCCGGTTGCAATGTAGTTAATACATCTTGACCCAAAGCTTTGTCTTTTACTTTAGTCGTAAAATCTTTGGCAATTTTAAAATTGACGTCGGCATCCAGCAAGGCACGACGCACTTCTTTCAAGGTTTCGGCAACATTGATTTCGGTAATTTTGCCATGTCCCTTGAGGATATGGAATGCTTTATCGAGTTTATCGCTTAAATTTTGAAACATAAAATAGATGCTAAAAAATGAAGTGCAAAGATACAAATTAACCCTATGTGAATCCAATAGAATTCAAATAAAAAACCGACTCTAAAAAAGCGTCGGTTGCTATTAAAAATACGTTAAACTAAAGGTTAATTCTTTTCAAAGGTGAGGTAATCGACTCCTCCGTTACCTCCACTAATATCCACTAATTCAATTTTTGTTGCAGTTTGTGATTGAATATCCCAATCATCAGATAAATCGGCAAAATTTACCGGAGCTGTGAAAAGAATAGTAAAATCCAAATCCGACAGCGTATCGTCATTTGAGTTGGAATCGGTTACTGACCATGAACCCGAATACGTATTGGTGCCATTTGTAGCGGTTAACAAATTGGAATTTGCAAACGTGAAATTAAATCCAGTATAAAGCGTGGTTTTTATCGTTCCTGAATCGTTATAATAGGTAATTCGCCAAGTTCCATTTGAAACCGTATTAATTACATTGGTAAGAGCAATATTAGAACTAGAAGTATCATCATTACTACACATAGATGCTATATTAAGCATAAAGCAAACCACTAAACAAAGTGCAATTTTCATTTTTTTCATAATTAATTCATTTAGTTTAATAATCATCTTACTGCAATTTACAAAAAAACTGTAAATGATTACATCCGTTCTGGAACTTCAATGCCTAACAAACCAAATGCATTTTTAATGGTTTGCGCCACTTTTTCGGAGAGTTGCACGCGGAAGATCTTTTTCTCAATATCAGTTTCACCCAAAATAGAAACCGATTGATAAAACGAATTGTATTCTTTTACCAATTCGTAGGTATAATTTGCGATAAGAGCCGGACTGTGATTTCGGGCGGCGTCTTGAATAACTGAAGGAAACATTGCAATCATTTTAATTAATTCTTTTTCCTTTTCATGCAATTCAACAGTTACTGTTTTTTGGTAATCAAAGGTAGCTCTGCGTAAAATCGAACAAATTCGAGCATGGGTATACTGAATAAACGGACCTGTATTTCCATTGAAATCAACCGATTCCTCGGGATTAAAAAGAATTTGTTTTTTGGGATCTACTTTTAGAATATAATATTTTAATGCCCCCAAACCAATTGTTTTGAACAAAGCTGCTTTGTCGGCATCAGAAAATCCGTCGAGTTTTCCTAACTCTTCAGCAATTGTCCCAGCAGTTTGGGTCATTTCGTTCATTAAATCGTCGGCATCGACAACGGTTCCCTCTCGTGATTTCATTTTACCCGAAGGAAGTTCGACCATACCGTAGGACAAATGGAACAAATTTGCTGCCCATTCGAATCCTAACTTTTTAAGAATTAAAAAAAGCACTTTAAAGTGATAATCTTGTTCATTACCAACGGTATACACCATTCCTCCCACATCGGGAAAATCACTTACGCGTTGTATCGCCGTCCCGATATCTTGGGTCATATAAACTGCGGTTCCATCTGAACGTAACACAATTTTTCGATCCAATCCTTCAGCAGTTAAATCAATCCAAACGGAACCGTCTGGATCTCTTTCAAAAACACCTTTTTCAAGGCCCATTTGAACCACTTCTTTACCCAGTAAATAGGTATTACTTTCGTAGTAATAGCTATCAAAATCAACTCCTAATTGGCTGTAGGTAGTAGCAAATCCATCATAAACCCATTGGTTCATGGTCTTCCAAAGCGTAACAACTTCGGGATCTCCGGCTTCCCACTTGCGCAACATTTCTTGAGCTTCTAAAAGAATGGGAGCCATTTTTTTAGCATCCTCTACTGATTTTCCTTCAGCGATCAGTTGTTGTATTTCCAACTTATAGGCTTTATCAAATTCTACATAGAAATTACCTACTAATTTATCACCTTTTAGACCCGTAGATTCTGGGGTTTGTCCGTTACCCCATTTTTGCCAAGCCAACATTGACTTACAAATATGAATCCCCCGATCATTAATAATTTGCGTTTTATATACGTTCTTTCCCGAAGCTTTTAAAATTTCAGCAACCGAGTACCCTAATAAATTATTACGTATATGCCCAAGATGTAGGGGCTTGTTCGTATTGGGTGACGAATACTCAACCATAACCGCTTTTGGATCCGTTTGACTCATAAAACCAAACTTAACTTGGGAACGAATCGAATTAAAAAAAGTGAGATAATAAGAATCTGAAATAACCAAATTTAAAAAACCAGCTACAACATTATACCGAATCACCGGCCCCTCTTTTTGCACTAAAAAATCACCTATTGCCACTCCGATTTGTGCTGGATTTCCTTTAATTAATTTCAATAACGGAAATAAGACTACCGTTAGATCTCCTTCAAAATCTTTGCGGGTTGTTTGAAACTCGATTTTCTCGGGTTTAACACCAAAACTCTGAAATACAGCTTCTTGTATTAAAGGCATCAAAATTTCTTGCACTGTCATGAGTATCCTATTTTAAGCTGCAAAGATAAATGATAATCCGAATTAAGGACGCAATCTACTTTTAATTAGAAAATGAATGAATTATTTAGACTATAAAATAATACTTTTCTTACTTTTAATTATTTTAAGTGCATTTCATCGATTTTATTTGTATTTTACCGATATTAATTCACATATTTGGTATGTCAAAATCAAGTCCCTATGAAAAAACTATTAACTCTTACGCTATTTTTCTACAGCATTTTAAGCTTTAGCCAAATCATCTCTGTAGATACCAACACTTACACTGTTCCTCAATTAGTGAACAATGTTTTGATAAATTCACCCTGTGTAACTGCACAAAACATTTCATGGCGCACAGGAAGCAATTTTGGTTCTTCCAATGGTATTGGATATTTTACAAATTCAAATTCAAACTTTCCATTACCCAGTGGTGTAGTACTATCTACCGGTAGTGCAATGAGTGCTGCTGGCCCAAACAACTCCCTGCTTGAGGAGGGTAACGCCGCTTGGATTGGCGATAGTGACTTAGAAAACACATTGGCTGCCTCAGGGATTGCAATGACCTCTACCAATGCTACGGTCTTGGAATTTGAATTTACCCCTTTGTCCCCTTACTTTAGTTTTGACTTTTTATTTGCTTCTGAAGAATATGGCAATTTTCAATGTCAGTTTTCAGATGCTTTTGCTTTTTTATTAACCGATATGGTTACAGGAACTACAACCAATTTAGCAGTTGTTCCTAATACGAATGCACCTATTTCGGTAGTTACGATTAGAGACTATTTATACAATTCAACTTGTCCATCGGCAAACGAACAGTATTTCGGACGTTATAATGGTGGAAATAATGCATCCAATGCTCCTGTAAATTTTAATGGACAAACCGTTTTAATGTCGGCTAGTTCTTCGTTAATTCCGAACCGCCCTTATAAAATTAAATTAGTAATAGCAGATCGTGGCGATTATAAATCAGATTCTGCAATTTTTATTGCCTCAGAAAGTTTTAATATTGGGCAAGATGTATTGGGACCTAATTTAACCGTTGCAAATCAGACAGCTATTTGTGGTGGTACTACAGCAACAATTCCATCAGGTTTAAATCCTGCTTCCTATACTTTTGAGTGGAAACGTAATGGTGTTGTTTTGAATGGAGAAACTGGACCCAATTTAGTTGTTTCTACCCCAGGAACGTATGAATTAACCTATACAAGCATCGCTTTCCCTTGTCAACAAGTGAGCGATAGCATCGTGGTTGAATTTTACAATACGTATAATGTAGTAAATCCAAAAAATTTATATAAATGTATTTCGGGTTCTGGACCGTATACCTATAACTTAAGTCAAAATACCACGCTGGTGATGTCGACTTTACCACCAACTACAACTATTCGTTATTTTTCAAATCTAACCGATGCGCAAAACAATACCAATCCGATTCAACCTTCGTACTCAAGCAATGGTAATGAAACTCTTTACATGCTTGCTATTAATCCAAACACAGGTTGTAAAGTTATCAAATCGTTCCAATTACTACTAACTGCTCCTCCAGTTGCTAATCCAGCAAACGATATTCTAGTATGTTCTAATCCACAAGGCGGTCCCGTTGGTTTCAACTTAATGGTAGCAGGTTCAGGCCAAGTATTAGGTGCTCAAAACCCTAATATATATGGCGTTATTTTTTACCGTAACTTAAATGATGCTAATAGTGGCACTAATCCAATTACAATTACCATGTCGACCGGTGGCGTAGTTTATGCAAGTGTTTTCGTTAAAACAGATCCAACATGTTTTGCTTTAGTTCCTGTAAACTTGGTTGTTTTACCCAAACCTCCAGTAGATGATATGGATGATGTAATTACTTGTGCCGATTATGTTTTACCTGCCCTAACTAATGGTCAATATTTCACGTTACCCGGTGGTCAAGGCACACAGTTATTCCCTGGTGATATCATCACACAAACCACAACGATTTATATCTATAACAGTTATAATACCCAACCCTCTTGTCCCAACCAATCCTTTTTTAAAGTAACTATAATTCGTCCTGAAGAGACAGAAATTCCTACTGACGAATATTGTACAAGCTATACATTACCAACGCTTGCAGTCGGTGAATACCATACTGAACCTAATGGAGGTGGAATGGTATTACCCGGTGGAACTGAGATTACCACATCGCAAACACTTTATTACTATTTTATTTCACAAGAACCACCCTATTGCACAATTGATACACCATTTAATGTTACTATCATCACTCCTCCAAGTGTTCCAACACTAACGGATGTTTTTGATTGTACTTCGTATACATTACCTGCATTAACTTCTGGTAATTACTTCACTGAATCTGATGGTCAAGGAACCCAAATGCATGCAGGTGATATTATTACTACAACACAACGTTTATATGTGTATGCAGCGAATAGCATTTGCTCACAAGAAACATCGTTTAATGTAGTAATCGGAATGAATTTCCCTTCTTCAGCCAACGAATGTGTTTCGTATACCTTACCTACATTAGAAGCGGGTAATTACTACACGGGTCCGATGGGAACGGGCACAATGATACCTGCTGGCACAGTAATCAATACAACACAAACTATTTATGTGTATGCTGTGAGTCAGTCACTTCCCAATTGTACCGATAACTATAACTTTACTGTGACTATTAGTTTACCACCGCTTACAGTTCCTCAAAATACGGTAGGTTGCGATACGTATGAGCTTCCTCAAATGCCGTATGGAAATTACTATACGGGTCCTGGCGGAACAGGTGACATCTTATTTGCAGGTGATTTCGTTACCTCATCAAAAACCATATACATCTATCTTGATGGAGAAGGATCTTGTGTTAACGAGGTAAGTTTTCAAGTAACAATTAACCAAACCCCAGTAGTTGATTCGCGTTCAGATATCGATGCCTGCCATGCTTATGTGTTGACAAATTTAGAACACGGCGACTACTATACAGGCCCTAACGGAACAGGTACACAATTACAGGGTGGTGATGTAATTCATACAACACAGACATTATACATTTTTGCAAACAATAATGGTTGTACCAACCAAACTAGTTTTACGATTACTATTTTTACGATTGATGCACATACGCTTTCAAATGTTTCCGTGTGCGACTCCTATGTATTACCTAGTTTACCTGGAAACAACAAATACTTTACAATGAGTGGTGGACCAACTGGAGGAGGTCAAGAATTGTTACCTGGATCGGCAATTACTTCAACACAAGCGATTTACATCTATGTAGAATCTGGAGGTCGTATTAATTGTACTAACGAAAGTAGCTTTTCAGTAACCATAACGCATACACCTGTTATCAATCCTATTGCAAATGTTTTGACTTGTGGATCGTATACGTTGCCCACACTAACTGCTGGAGATTATTATACTGCTCCACAAAAAGGAGGCACCTTATTGCATGCTGGTGATGTAATTACGACCAATCAAACACTATATGTATATGGTGAAACTGGTGGTAATCCAAATTGTTCTGCAGAAGTTAGTTTCTCCGTAAGTTTGTATAATATTCCACAATTAAACAACGTTGTGTCGTGTTCAAGCTATGTTTTACCTGCATTAACAACGGGTAACTACTTCTACGGACCTAATGGTACCGGTGGACAAATTGCTGCTGGAAGCATCGTTACACAGTCTAAAACAATCTATGTTTTCGGTCAATCGGGTTATACCCCCAATTGTAGTGATGAAACATCATTTACTGTAACGATTATCCCTGCTCCAATTGCGAACACTATACCTGCTGCAACGCGAACATTTTGTGATACTGATGGCACTAATGACGGTGTTTTAAATGTTGTATTGTCTACCTTTAATTCGGCTGTATTAGGAAATCAAAACGGACCTGAATTTGCAATCACTTACCATGCAACTTTAGCCGATGCAACTACCAATAGCAATCCAATTTCAGAAACAACTGCTAGCTTGGTTTACGTTCGAATCAACAATACACTTGCTCCCGATTGTTTTGATGTTAAAGCAATCCAAATGATCATCCACAAATTACCAGTTCCAACACCCGAAGATGGCATCATTTGTTATAACACTTTTAACAATCAATTAATTCAATCGACTACATTAAACAGTGGTTTGTCTGCAGCATCACATACAATTAAATGGTATAATGAAGATGGCCAACAAGTAGGAACAGGTACTTACTATACAGCTGTAGCACCTGGCGTTTATAGTGTGATTGCAACAAACACGGTAACCGGATGTCCTTCAGAGGAGGTTTTTGTAACAGTGTCTAGTTCAGAACCTGCAATCGTTGCCTATACGGTTAATGAAGATTTTGGTGATACCCAATCGATTACTGTAGAAACACAAGGTACAGGTGATTATGAATACCAATTGGATAATGGTGAGTTTCAAGATAGTCCTGTATTCAATAATGTAATGAGCGGATTTCACACGATTACTGTTCGTGATAAAAATGGATGTGGTTTAACGGTAACAAATGCTATTGTTATTAACTATCCTCATTTCTTCACGCCTAACGGTGATGGTATTAATGAAACCTGGAATATTAAAGATTTGAAAGACCAAGAAGTTTCATTCATCTACATTTATGACCGTTATGGTAAGTTATTGTCTCAAATTAAACCTTCAAGCAGTGGTTGGAATGGCACCTTCAACAATAGCAATATGCCAGCTGACGATTATTGGTTTATTGTAAATTATCAAAAAGATGGTGAAACTAAAGAATTTAAAGCGCATTTCACACTAAAGAGATAAAGCCCTTTTTGCCCCAAGTATAAAGGTTTGCTTACTTTGAAATTTTATTTCAATAAAAAACCGAAGCCAATGCTTCGGTTTTTTTATGCTTATAATTCTTAAGGACTACCAACGGATAATTGCACTCCCCCAGGTAAAACCGCTGCCAAATGCTGCTAATACAACTAAATCGCCCGACTTAATTTTACCTTGTTCCCAGGCTTCTGTTAACGCAATCGGAATGGAGGCAGCCGTAGTATTGCCATAGCGCATGATATTGTTATAAACTTGACTATCGTTTAAACGAAATTTTTGTTGAATGAATTGGGCAATTCGCAAATTAGCTTGATGTGGAATCAACATATCGATATCGGTTACCGCTAAATCATTGGCTTGGAGCCCTTCGTTAATTACCTCGGTAAACCGTACAACAGCATTTTTAAAGACCAATTGACCATTCATGTACGGGAAATACGATTCGTCATTAGGGTCGTTATCCTGGATAATATCCGTAACCCAACGCTTACCCATTCCCGGAGCAATTAATGCTAATTCTTCTGCATATTGCCCTTCTGAATGCAAGTGGGTTGAAAGAATCCCTTTCGTGTTATCCACTTCCCTACTAACTATAGCCGCACCGGCACCATCACCAAATATTACCGAAACACCTCGACCACGGGTTGTCATATCCAATCCTTGCGAATGCAATTCAGAACCAATAATTAAAACATTTTGATACATTCCAGTCTTAATATACTGATCTGCAATGGATAAAGCATATATAAATCCTGAACACTGGTTTCGAATATCTAAAGCCCCAACCGTTTTCAACCCTAATTCACGTTGAACCAAGACACCTGGACCCGGAAAATAATAGTCGGGACTTAAGGTGGCAAAAATAATAAAGTCGATCGCTTCTTTGTCGATTTGCGCACGCTCAATCGCTACTCGTGCTGCTTTTACTCCCATTGAAGTAGTCGTGTCTTCACCGCGTATTACATGTCGACGTTCTTTAATCCCAGTTCTCTCTTGTATCCATTCATCATTAGTATCCATCAACTGAGCTAAATCAGCATTGGTTACTACATGATCAGGAACATAAAAACCAAGTCCGGTTATTTTAGAATGGTACATCATTGACTGTTTTATATTATTGAAACAAATTTAACGATTTAGCGAGAGTAGCGTAGTAAATTAACAAATAAATAGAACTACAAGCGTGTTTGTCTAAAGTGGTATCAATGATGATAATTCCCCTGATAAATACGACTTAGTTGTTGTAACTCATTTCACTATTTTAACCGATTGTCTTCCTGTATTCGTGTGAAGATTTAAATAATATACCCCATTTGCATAGGGAAAATCAAAGGAATACTCTTTTTTTCCGGCACCATTAATTTCATCAATTAATAACGTAGTGATGCGCTTACCCTGCTGATCATACAACCCTAAATTGAGATGATCAACACCTAAAAAAGTAATTTCTATTTGCAATTTATTCGTTATAGGCATGGGAGCTATAGTCACTTGAAGGGGCTTACGAGGTTGTTCTGTAAATTGCGGAATAGCCATTGAAGGGGTCATTTTGTATATAGTTGTACCGCAAGCATAGGCTAGAGTCGGACTCATAATAAAAATACGATTTAAGTTACTACCCACTGTGGTATTAACCCACGTATCACCGCCATCGGTAGTTTGATAAAATCCGGTAGCATGCCCCCCCATCCAGCCTGTATTTTCATCTACAAATCCAACCGCTTGAATTTCTGGTTCCGGGGCGTTCTTCACTACCCAAGTTTGCCCGCCGTCAATCGACTTAATAAGCGTTCCATTGTTGGGTGCAGCTGCTTCAACAGCTCCAAAGATTATATTGGGATTGCCTGTAAGCACCTGCAACTTCCATACATACTCACCCGAAATTGTTCCATTATAAAGAGTCGACCACGTTTGCCCTCCATCTACAGTTTTTAAAACAACGGCTCCTGTAGCATTATTACCTGCCGCAAATCCTGTGTTTTCATCCAAAAACAAAACTTCAACTAAGGCATCTGCATAGGCACTCATATCGATATATTCCCAAGTCTGCCCGCTATCGGTGGATTTGATAATATACGCCGGAAAAAAGTAAGCACCACAACCATAAACGGTAGATGGCCCTACACAATCTAAACCACAAATAGCTTGGGGATTGGGATTTATTGTAACCAAATCCCACGAAGTTCCACCATTAGTAGTACGGTAAAACTTACCATTTAATGTCCCTAAAAAACCAATATTTTCATCTAAAAATTCGATATTTCTAAAATAATGATTGCTCCCTAATACTGTATTGTTGGTTTGCAAAGTCCAATTATCGCCTCCATCAATGGTTTTATATACTGCAGCATAATATCCATTGGCGGCCCATCCAACATTCGCATTGAGAAAAAAGACATCGTCAAATCGTTGACCGTTGGTATTTACGGCTACATTAGGCAAAGGAGCCCAAGTGTATTGCCCCATTAGTCGGAATCCTACCAATAGCGTGCAAATTAGCAACTTTTTCATGCGATTAGATTTTATTCAAAAATAAAAAATTAACGTATGATTAAAGGGGAATTTAAAATAAAAATAAGCGATTTAAAATCCATTTAACGTGAACGTAAATTTGTTACTTTAGCTTTCTCAAGAATTGAAATATGAAATTACGTTGCTTTATTGTATTGCTTTGTTCAACCTGGAGTTGGGCCCAAGAAAATGTTACTTACCAAAATCCGCCAGCTGAGATAATGAATTTGGCAGACTACCAACGGGCACCTGCTGTTAGTATGGATAGTCGTAAAGAATTTATGCTCCTCTCCTACCGCAGTACTTACAAATCTTTAGATGACTTAAATCAAGATGAAATGCGACTGGCTGGCCTGCGCATCAATCCAGTTACCAATAGTTTGAGTACTATTAGTTATAGTTCGAATTTAAAAATTCGAAAAGTAAACGATCCCAAAGAAATTCAAGTACGAGGATTACCCGAAAACCCGAAAATTGCTCATGTGAGTTGGTCGCCTGATGAACGAAAAATTGCTTTTACACATACAACTTCAAACGGCGTTGAACTATGGATCATCGAGGTAGCTTCGGCATCGGCAAAAAAAATTACAGCAGCTAATCTAAATGCCACTATGGGATCGCCCTACCTATGGAAAAATGACAATGCAGCCCTTTTGGTTCAAATGCTTCCTGCCAACCGACAAGCATTAATTGATCAAAAGAAAGATTTACCAACAGGCCCAACGGTTTCCAATAGTGATGGAAAAAAATCACAAAACCGCACGTATCAAGATTTATTAAAAAACAAAACCGATGAAGCCAACTTTGATACGATGGTGAGTTCAGAATTGTATTGGGTTGCGCTCGATGGTGCAAAAACCCTATTTAAACCCGCTGCCCTTTATGCCGGTATGAATTTTTCACCCGACGGGAACTATTTACTGCTTACGCAAATTGAAAAACCGTATTCATATATCGTTCCAATGAGTCGTTTTCCTCAAAAAACTTCGGTATACAAAACAGACGGCACATTCGTAAAAGTTGTCAATGAAGTTCCGTTAACAGAAATTATGCCTAAAGGATTTTCTTCTGTTCGCAAAGGTATTCGCAATATGTCTTGGCGACCTGATCAGCCGGCAACATTATTTTATGTTACGGCATTGGACGAAGGCGATGCAAGTAAAAAAGTAGATTACCGCGATGCACTTTATGTTTGGGAAGCCCCTTTTTCAGCCTTACCCCGGGAGTTTATGAAAACTAAACAGCGTTTTTCGGGAATTAATTGGGGTAATGAAACAGTTGCTTTTGTCAATGACGAATGGTACGACACGCGAAATCAAAAAACCTATCTTATCGATCCCTCGCAATCCAATTTGAATCCAAAAATTGTTTGGGACTTAAACTCTCAAGATATCTATGCCGATCCAGGAAATTTTGAAACCAAACGCAACAACTATAACCGCTATGTTTTAGCAATTGAAAATGACCAAGTTTTTTTATTAGGTAATGGGTATACCAAAGAAGGTCAATTTCCTTTTGTCGATGCATTACATCTAAAAACCTTAAAGACGAATCGGTTGTATCAATCGAAATTGAAAGACAAAAAAGAAGATCTTCAAGCTATTGTCGATTTTAAAAAGGGTGATCTTTTGGTAATGATTCAATCCAAAAACGAGTATCCCAATTACTATTTTCGCAATATGAAATCGGCCAAATTGACACCGATTACTCAATTTAAAAATCCGTTTGAAAGCATTAAAAACGTATACAAAGAAGTCATTAAATACAAACGCAACGATGGCGTTGAATTATCGGGCACTTTGTATTTACAGGCGAATTATGACCGCACTGCAAAAAAAGAAAAGTTGCCTTTGTTAATTTGGGCCTATCCTGCAGAATTTAAAGACAAAAGCTCTGCTGGACAAAGCGATAAAAACCCAAATGAATTTACTTTCCCAAGTTATGGTTCATTTATTTATTGGGTAACGCGCGGATATGCGGTTTTGGATGATGCTTCATTCCCTATAATTGGAGAAGGCACAACCGAACCCAACGATACATTTATACCACAGTTGGTCGCCAATGCAGAAGCTGCAATCAATGCTCTTGATCAATTAGGCTATATCAACCGTAAAAAAGTAGCAATAGGTGGGCACTCATACGGAGCATTTATGACCGCAAATTTGTTAACTCATTCCAATTTATTTGCATGCGGCATAGCACGAAGTGGTGCTTACAACCGAACGTTGACCCCCTTTGGTTTTCAAAGTGAGCAGCGAAATTATTGGGACGTACCCGAAATTTACAACGGCATGTCCCCGTTTATGCAAGCTGATAAAATGAAAACCCCACTGCTGTTGGTTCATGGTGACGCCGATAATAATCCCGGAACATTTACCTTACAGTCGGAGCGGTATTTTCAAGCTTTAAAAGGATTAGGAGCACCTGCGCGATTGGTATTATTACCAAAAGAAGCTCATGGCTATGTTGCCAAAGAAAATATTTTCCACTTGCTTTGGGAACAAGATCAATTTTTAGAAAAATATTTAAAAAATTAAAAAATCAACCCTGGGGCAACTCAGGGTTTTTCATTAAAAAACACATTCATTCCAGTATCGATAGCTAGGGGATGTTCGACAATAACTTGCGAATCTTCTACTTGCAATTCGATAAAATAATGACTTCCTCTATAATAGGATTGCACAACTTGGGCAGGTATCCCATGCGTGGTAATTTGAAGTTGATGCGGATAGGCATGCTTCCATTCACCCTCTTTTTTATAACGCGACAAATCCCCAAATAAGGAAGCCACATAAGAACTATTAGAAGCATATAGATCTATTGGGGAACCTTCTGCCAAAATTGCTCCCGCTTTCATTACAACAACCGAATCGGCAAAAGATAACACATCGGTACTATCATGTGTAGCAACAATTGTTGTAATATTTTTTGACTTTAAATAGTGAAACAACTTACGTCTCAAACTATTTTTTCGAAAATTATCGATATGACTAAACGGTTCGTCCAATAACACTACTTCAGGCTCAAGAGCCAAAACCCGAGCAAGAGCGACGCGTTGCAGCTGTCCTCCACTCAAAAATTGGGCTTTTGTATGAGCCAATTCGGTCATTTCAACCGTTTCCAGCAATTCCATAACCCGTTTATGCTTTCGCT
>NZ_JAIXRZ010000042.1 GCF_027484945.1 Flavobacterium sp. | reverse complement strand
TTTCAATGAAATCAAAACGCAATACGAAGACACTCCTGAAGGTCAACAAGTAGACGCGTTATTAGGGATGACGAAATAATTTTCGTTGTTTTCAGCCTATAATTACAAATTTTAAAATGGCTACAGAAAATAAAAATCTATCCCATTACGATAAAAATGCAATCCCAAATGCGAAAGACTTTCGGTTTGGGATTGTTGTTTCAGCGTGGAATGCTTCGATAACCGATGGGCTTTACCACGGTGCATTTACCACATTGATCGATTGTGGTGTACTGCCCGAAAACATTGTCAAATGGGAGGTCCCCGGAAGCTTTGAGTTGATTTATGGAGCCAAGCGCATGATGGATACCCAAAAGGTAGATTGTGTAATTACGATTGGTTGTGTCATCAAAGGTGAAACCATGCATTTTGAGTTTGTTTGCGACGGGGTTACCCAAGGGATCAAAGATTTGAATTGCATTGGCGATATTCCTGTTATTTTTTGTTTGTTAACGGATAACACCCTACAGCAATCGATGGACCGTAGTGGAGGCAAGCACGGTAATAAAGGAGTTGAAGCAGCGATAACCGCACTTAAAATGACCGACCTTCGAAAGCGAAGTCAACTATAAAATTTAAACCTGTTCGAAAGTTCAGGTTTTTTTGTTTTTAGCACTTGGTTAACGTGTGAAAATCGGTAAATTTCTGTACATTTGTTTTTGGCCATATTTTCAATGTTGAAAATGTTAGGCACTTCAAAGTCAGCACACTACTATGTCCAGTATCATTCAATTATTACCCGATCATGTTGCCAATCAGATTGCAGCCGGTGAGGTGGTGCAACGTCCGGCTTCGGTCGTAAAAGAATTGCTTGAAAATGCTGTAGATGCCAAAGCAACCGATATTAAATTGATTGTAAAGGATGCAGGCAAAACCCTAGTTCAAGTCATAGATAATGGTATAGGAATGAGTGTGACCGATGCGCGTTTATGTTTTGAACGGCATGCGACTTCTAAAATTAGACATGCTGAAGATTTATTTGCAATTCATACCAAAGGTTTTCGTGGTGAAGCGTTGGCTTCTATTGCTTCAATTGCGCATGTCGAGTTGAAAACGCGTCAAGAGCAGGATGAATTAGGGACGCATATTATTATCGATGGAAGTAAATTTATTGCGCAAGACCCCGCTGTATTACCCAAAGGAACTTCATTTGCCGTAAAGAATTTATTTTTTAACATTCCGGCTCGACGCAATTTTTTAAAATCAGATCACGTAGAATTTCGCCATGTAATGGATGAATTTCATCGGGTTGCCTTGGCGCATCCAAACATACATTTCACCTTAATTCACAATGGAAGTGAAATGTTTAATCTGCCCAGTTCCAATTATAGACAACGTATTGTTGCTATTTTTGCAGGGAAAACCAATGAAAAGTTGGTGCCGGTGACCGAAGAAACCGATCTTCTTTCTATTCAAGGTTTTGTAGGGAAACCTGAGTTTGCCAAGAAAAATAAAGGCGAACAGTTCTTTTTTGTCAATGACCGTTTTATTCGAAGCTCGTATTTACACCATGCCGTACTTGCTGCCTATGAAGGATTGATGCGCGAGGGTATGCAGCCGAGTTATTTTTTGTATTTGCAAGTTCCCACACATTCAATCGATATTAATATTCATCCGACAAAAACAGAAATCAAGTTTGATGATGAGCAAGCCTTATATGCTATTTTGCGATCGGCTGTAAAACATAGTTTGGGACAGTTTAATGTGGCTCCAATTTTGGATTTTGAGCGGGACCCTAACTTAGATACGCCCTACGACTATCAAAATAAAACGGCTGGAACTCCTGCTATTGAGGTAGATCGTAATTATAATCCCTTTGCGGCAGAAGCACCTAAACAGCGCGGGACTGACCGAACAACGTTGGGTAGTGGTGGATACGTTGGGCATCATTTCTCAAAACCGGCTGCTAGTCCCACTTGGGAAAGTTTATATGTCGGATTGAAACACGAAGCAGAGGCCTTTGATAACGCAATGACACAAGTAGCACCCGAAGTTGAAATTGCTCCCTCACTGTTTAATTCACAAGAAACCGAATCCACAACTCAAAAAACCTATCAACTCCAACGCAAATATGTTGTGAGTCCGATCAAATCGGGATTAATGTTAATAGACCAAAACCGAGCACATCAACGGATTTTATATGAGCAGTATTTAACCAATATGACTGTTCATAAAGCGGCTAGCCAACAATTATTGTTTCCGTTGCCTTTGCATTTTAATCCGGTTGAGTTGCATCTTTTACATGAACTCCAGGATGGATTGCAAACGGTTGGCTTCTCCTTTGATCGATGGGATAGCGATTGTGTATTCGTTTCGGGCATTCCCATTACCACTTCAGAATCGACAATTGTTCAACTTCTAGAAGAAATTGTTCATGCATTTCAAGAAGGATTGTCTGATAGTTACAGTCAGAATGACACTTTGGCTAAGTCCATGGCACGGTCTTTAGCTGTAAAAAACGGAGCCTGTTTGTCTGATAAAGAAATGGATGCTTTGGTAAATAATTTATTTGCTTGTAAAGAACCCAATATAAGTCCGTTTCAAAAACCTACATTCATTACTTTAAGTATGGATGAAATCGATAAAAAATTTAACCTATGATGCAGTTATCTCCTGTTGTAAAACAGCTTTTAATTATTAACGTTATATTCTTTTTAGGTTGTTTTACCTTACCCCATGCAACCGATTGGTTTGCGCTTCATTATTATGATAGCGATCAATTTCATACATGGCAATTTTTTACGTATATGTTTATGCATGGCGGATTCATGCATATTTTTTTCAATATGTTTGCCTTGGTATCCTTTGGAGGACTCTTAGAACATTTCTGGGGAAGTTCTAAATTCCTTTTTTTCTATATATCTTGTGGCTTAGGTGCGGCATTAATCCATATGGGGGTTAGTTTTCTTACGGTACATGACGTATTAAATCAATTGGCTGCTACTTCTATCTCTACAGAAGATGCCCATCTATTATTAAATGTAAACTATTCTAATACACTCAATGCAGAAGGGCAAATTATTGGATCTGCCAACGATATTTTAAACAAGTACCATTTTACACAAGAACAATTTAATCTGTTAAGTCGTGCAATAGCAGAATATCAGACACCAACGGTAGGTGCTTCTGGAGCGATTTACGGTTTGTTAGTTGCATTTGCTTTTATGTTTCCACAAGCAGAATTATCATTACTATTTATCCCAATTCCGATCAAAGCAAAATATTTTGTACCCATACTGTTGGCTATTGATTTAATTGCTGGTTTTCAGGGAACATCTATTTTCGGTGGTACGAGTACAGGAGTTGCGCACTTTGCCCATTTAGGAGGTGCCTTAACCGGATTTATAATTATGTGGATGTGGCGAAATCAAAAATATAACCATAACCGTTGGAACTAAGATGAATATTTGGCAAGATATCAAATTGCAGTATCGAATTGGTGGCATGGTCAACCAAATCATCTATTGGAATATAGGTGTGTTTTTGATTACGATTCCGTTTTTTTATCAATTTAGGCAAGGAGCATTTGAGTTCCCCGACACGCTTGCCTTATCGTCAAATTTAAATCAGTTACCTTTTTATCCATGGACTGTACTAAGTTATGGTTTTTTGCATTCTGGTTTTTTGCATCTCTTTTTTAATATGGTGCTATTAAATTTTGCCGGACGGTTGTTTCTAACCTATTTTACCCAAAAACAATTCTTAGGAATGTATCTGTTGAGTTTGGTGTTTTCCGGAATTTCATTTGCAGTAATCTATAGTTTAATGGGTGGGGTTAATACAATAGTTGGTGCTTCGGGGGCAATATTAGCTACACTAGTAGCGGTAACCACCTATCAACCGTTGATGCGTGTTCATTTACTCCTCATAGGTAGCGTAAAATTATGGCACATCACGGGTGTATTATTACTATTGGATGTATTGCAATTTTCTTTGGGTAATTCGGGAGGGCATATTGCTCACCTTTCGGGGGCTTTGTTTGGTTTTTTATATTGTAAACTTTTGCAATCGGGGACAGATTTGAGTTTGATTGTTACAAAAATTAGTACTTTTTTTGTTAATTTGGGTAATCCAAAAGCCAAAGCCCCTTTTTCACGCGTTCATAAAAATGCAGCACCTAATCGGCCAACAATGCAGCGTTCAGGTGTTGTTTTAAAAGATAAAAAGCAACAGCAAATTGACGAGATTTTAGACAAAATCAGCAGATCAGGTTACGATAGTTTAACCCAAGAGGAAAAAGAATTTTTATTTCGGTCAGGAAACGAATAATGAAAACACTTTCAAGGTTTAATAAAGGGATGTATATAGTGAATACGGTTGTCATCGTATTGACCTTTATGGCTTATGTGTTTCCGTTCTTAGCTCCAAACTTATTTCCGTTTTTATCGGTTCTTACCTTGGTTTTGCCTCTTTTTCTAATTATCAATGCCCTTTTTTTTATGTATTGGTTAATCCAATTCAAAAGACAAATGATTTTGTCGGGATTCGTTTTGATTTTAGGGATAACATTTATCAATAAATTTTATAAATTTTCAGAACTCGACTTGCCACCTGAAGAGGGTGATATGGTAGTCATGAGCTATAATGTTCGCCTTTTTAATTTGTTTCAATGGATTCCGGGGAATGATGTCCAAGAAAAAATAAAAAATTTCATTAACGAAATCAATCCCGATATTTTATGTGTCCAAGAATATTCTGAAAATGCAGGAGTAGACCTTCGGGTTTATAAATACCGTACACTTTTTATGCAGGGTAATAAAATTAAAACGGGACAAGCCATTTTTTCAAAATATCCAATCATTGATGAAGGTCAGATTACCTTTGAAAGTTCCCATAATATGCTTATTTATGCCGATATTCGAAAAGGTCAAGATACGCTTCGCGTTTACAATATGCATTTGGAATCGATTAAAATATCGCCCGATGTAAATGAAATAGAACGCAGTGTAGATTCGATCAATAAGAAGAAATCCACTTTGGTTTTCAACCGTATAAGTGATGCCTTTAAAAAGCAGCAGCAACAAGCTGAAAAATTAATGGAACATAAAAGTAAATGCAGGTATCCCATGCTAATTTGTGGCGATATGAATAATAGTGCTTTTTCCTATGTATATCGAAGCATTAAAGGCGATTTGAACGATTGTTTTGAAGAAGCGGGTAAAGGCTTTGGGAAAACGTATAACTTCAAGTATTATCCCGCGCGGATTGATTATATTTTTGCCGATCGAAAATTTAAAGTCAAAGCATTTAAAAACTATTCCGAATTTAAAAATTCCGACCATTTTCCGGTAGTTACCCGTATCCGATACGAACGCGATTAAAGGGTTTGTCGACGTAAATAGTCCAAGGCATGTCGCCCTTCATTAAACAACAAATCCAAAATACTCAAGTTGTTTAAGAATCCTTCTTTATTACCAAAAACTTGGATATAGGCCTCCAATTGTGTTGGATCTTTTTTTCCGTTGATGAGGTATCGGAAATCCGTTTTGTCGGTAACTTCCGAAAAAAATTCATCTGATTCATCGTAAGTAAAATCTAATCCCAAACAACCCGATACAATTTCCATCGTTTGGTAATTCAAATCCATCAGAAATTCATGTTTTTTTTCAAAAATAGGCAACAGTTCATCCTCAAAAAATTCAAAAAAAGGCGAGGTGCGGTAGGCGGCCTCTAGGGATTTAAAATGTTGTTTTTGCCAATTAAATGCGGATTCCAATCGAACATCACGCATCCGTTGATGGGATTCTTTACTGTGTTTAATGGGAACATTTAACAGTTGTTTTCCATTCGGACTGTAAATATACATCCGGTTGCGATTGGTTTGTTTTTGAAAATGATCACCGGTTTCAAAAGTTACATGTCCCGATTGTGCCAAAACAACAAACGTACTAATAGAAGGAAAATATCCAGGATGAACTAATGAATGTCCAAACGTAGCCATTATGCTTCGGTTTCTTTTTTGCGTTTCTTCCAAAAATACTCTCCAACGAAATAGAGCGCTAATGCTGCTAAAAAATATTTAAAATACGATTGAGGTTCGCCTTCACCATTTACCGTTGTAAATAAACGGTCCCAACGAATTCGCCATTCTTTAAATCCTTTGTCAAAGTTTTTTATACTCATCCAAATGAAAATTGGTTTACCCACAATGTGGTCTTCGGGAACATAACCCCAATAGCGACTGTCTTCCGAACGGTGACGGTTGTCTCCCATCATCCAATAGTAGTTTTGTTTAAAGGTATAGGAGTTTGCAGGCTTTCCGTTGATTATAATTTGACCCTCTTTTATAGCCAATGTATTGTGTTCATAGTCACGAATAATTTTTTTGTAAAAAGGTAAAGTTGTTAAATTTAAGGGAACGGTAATGCCCGCTTTGGGAATGTAAATAGGTCCGAAATTATCGATATTCCAAGGTTTAGTTTGAGGAAACACGGATAAATCAGGTTGCTTTGAAATCATACGATTAACCGATTTTACACCGGGGAATGCCTTCAAGTTGGTTGCCGCTTTTTCGGTTAATGCCGCAATGTATAACGTATCACTTTTAGGGTCATTATTTTTGAAATATCCCCCATCCGTTACATCATTTTCTTCCAAGAAAGGAGTTAAATCGGTCAGTTGGTTATGGTCATAAGCCACTTCATACGAAAACTGAGGATGGGCGCGCTCTGGTAAAATAAGTTGCTTACCATTGATGAAAACAATTCCGTCTTTAATTTGTAAACGATCACCGGGAATGCCTATACATCGTTTTACATAATTGGATTTTTTATCTACGGGTTTTAAATATTTTCGATCTTTAGTGAAAAATTTTGCAACAGTATCAGCGGGCCAATTAAATACAACAATATCATTGTTTTTTACCGATTCAAAACCCGGAAAACGCAAATAGGGGAGTTCGAACTTATTTTTCCACGAGTTCGGATTTTCATTATCGTACAAATACGACTTGGTTTTGATAATAGGAAGCGTATCATGTACCATCGGAGCACCAACCGTTGTATTAGGAACACGGGCACCGTAATGAAATTTACTCACAAATAAAAAGTCACCAATTAAGAGCGATTTCTCCAACGAAGAAGTTGGAATCGTAAAAGGTTGAATAAAATACGTATGCACAAAAGTTGCTACGACTACTGCAAATAAAATCGAACTAACCGTTTCACCGGCTTTTGTTTCTGGGTGAAGGCTGCGGTCTTCTCGGTAGGTTAGGGTTTGGGTATAATTCACATAATAAAGATAAAAACCCAGTGATAAAACAGCTAGGGCCGTATCTAGAAGTGATTTTTTACCAAAACTGCGCAATGTTTCTACCCACACTACAGGGATTATGATTAAGTTGATAATCGGGATAAATAGTAAAAACGTCCACCAAGTTGGTCGCTTAATAATTTTCATCAATACGATGGCATTATAAATGGGTACTGCTGCTTCCCATGCTTTTCTGCCGGCTTGAACATAAAACTTCCAAGTTCCAGCAGCATGAATCAGCTGTACAACAAGAATAAAAAGTAACCACTGCGATAAATCCATAACGTTTGTATATTAAAGTTCTAAAACATCTTTCATTGTATACACGCCTTTGCGTGAAGCTAACCATTCAGCAGCAATAATTGCCCCTAAAGCAAAACCTTCTCGATTGTGGGCAGTATGCGAAATTTCAATGGTATCCACAGCAGAAGTATAAAAAATCCGATGGGTTCCAGGTACATTATCAATCCGCTTTACGTCGATAGGTAATTCATTAGGCGTTTGTTTTTCAATAGACCAATTGGTATGATTCGTATGTTCCATTATACCATTTGCTAATGAAATTGCAGTTCCGCTGGGCTTATCCAATTTTTGCGTATGATGAATTTCTTCCATGCTCACTTGGTATTGGTCAAATTTAGCCATCAATTGAGCCAGGTAACTATTCAATTCAAAAAACAAGTTGACACCCAAACTAAAATTGGAACCATAAAGGAAGCTACCTTCGTTCTCGTGGCACAACGTTACCATTTTGTCATACTGTTCCAACCAACCGGTTGTTCCTGAGACAACAGGGATTCCGCGTTCAAAACAAGCGGTGATATTAGCTACAGCCGAATCGGGAATACTGAAATCAATAGCAACATTTGCAAGCTCCAAACCTTCAAAGTCAGAAGTGCTAGATTTTCGTAAAACAATTTCATGTCCACGTTCCAACGCAATCCGTTCGATCACTTTTCCCATTTTCCCGTATCCGAGTAAAGCTATTCTCATAGTAACTTAGTTAGCAATAGTATTGATTTGTTACACTAAAATTGAAAAGAAACACCAAAACCTAGATTTTGACGTTGGGTAATCTCATTTTGTATCAGATTGGGTTGAACCGTTAATTTATCGTTAACATTGAATTGCATTAAATGTGCATCAACATTGGCTTCTACAATATTTAATACATAGAAAACCCCTATCAGTAAGGCAGATAAATCGCGATTGCGTTGATGAAATTGTTGCGCTTTGATAAGGCGGGGAGTGTCTAAATAGGAAAATTGGTCACCCGTTTGACCAAGTAACCGACTTTTATAGGCATCCCGATAATCATGGTATTTGTTATTATTAAAAATATACGCATATACCGTGGTTCCAAGCGCAGCGTATACTAAGGGAATCTTCCAATATTTTTTATTGTATGCTTGACCTAGTCCGGGTAAAATAGCCGAATAAAAGGCAGCTCTAGAAGGAGCTAAAAAATTGGGTTGTTGTATTTTGAGCGAATCTTTATTTGTGGTAACGGGTAGCTTTTGCTGGGCATAAACCGTTGGACGTACAAGACAAAACGCTAAAAGCGCTATGTAAAAAAACCGAATCAACCTTTTTGGATTAACTTGATGATACGATTTAAATCCTCCTCAGAATAAAAGGGAATACTAATTTCACCTTTACCTTTACCGGCAACTTTTACAGCAACTTTTGCCCCAAAAAAATCGACAAAGGCTTGTTTTTGAATAGGAGTAATTTCAAAAGAAGGATTTGTTTTTTTTGCTTTAACTGTCGGTTTGACCCCTTCTTGGTATTTTTTCACCAAAGCTTCTGTTTCGCGAACCGATAGGTTTTCACTAACGATTTTTTGATAAATTGAAGTTTGAGCTTCATAGTTTTCAATTGTAATAATTGCCCGTCCATGTCCCATTGAAATAAAACCATCACGAATTCCCGTTTGGATGATTGGGTCTAATTTCAATAAGCGTAAATAATTGGATATGGTGGAGCGTTTTTTACCTACACGTTCACTCATCTGTTCTTGCGTGAGTTGAATTTCTTCAATTAAACGCTGATAAGACAAAGCAATCTCTATGGGGTCTAAATCGTGACGTTGAATATTTTCAACCAATGCCATGACTAGCGATTCATTGTCATTGGCAATACGAATATAAGCTGGAATGGTGGTTAGTCCCACTAATTTTGAAGCCCGTAAACGCCGTTCTCCTGAAATCAATTGGTAGTTATTGAAATCTATTTTACGAACAGTAATCGGTTGAATAACACCCAATTCACGAATAGAAGTGGCTAATTCTTGTAAGGCTTCTTCATTAAAATTGGAGCGGGGTTGAAACGGATTGATTTCAATAGCTTCAATATCGATTTCTAAAATAGTACCAATTAACTTATCGGCATTTTTGTCTTCGGCAGATCGAATATCATTATCGGGGTCTTTTAATAAAGCCGACAATCCTCTTCCTAAAGCCTGTTTCTTTAACGCTTTTGCCATAGTTTAGTTACTGTTTTTCTTGATGACTTCTTCAGCCAAACTTAAATAATTTGAAGCTCCTTTACTGGTGGCGTCAAAGTTAATAATGCTTTCCCCAAAACTTGGTGCTTCACTTAATTTTACATTGCGTTGGATAATGGTTTTGAATACCATATCGTTGAAGTGTTTTTGAACTTCTTCAACCACTTGATTGGATAAACGCAAGCGAGAGTCAAACATGGTTAATAACATCCCCTCAATATCTAAATTAGGGTTATGGATTTTTTGGACACTTTTAACGGTATTCAATAATTTACCTAATCCTTCAAGTGCAAAATACTCACATTGAATTGGAATAATTACCGAATCGGCTGCAGTTAAAGCATTTAATGTCAGTAATCCAAGCGATGGAGCGCAATCAATTAAAATAAAATCATACTGATCACGAATATCTTGCAATGCTTCTTTCAGCATGTATTCCCGATTTTCTTTATCGACCAATTCGATTTCAATGGCCACCAAATCAATGTGCGCCGGAATTACATGTACATTTGGAGCACTGCTTGGTATCACTGCTTCTTCTGGCGTATTGCTGTGTTCTAAAATTTGGTAGGTTCCAAGTTCTACGTTTTCTACATCAATTCCCAATCCCGAAGTGGCATTAGCCTGAGGATCGGCATCAATTAATAATACTTTTTTTTCCAAGACACCCAACGATGCAGCCAAGTTAACCGAAGTGGTTGTCTTCCCTACACCGCCTTTCTGATTCGCGATAGCAATGATTTTTCCCATGAAAAATGTCTCTGTTTTAAGAGGTGTAAAAATACAATTTATAATGGTTTATTCAAGTCAAATTTGTTAACAATCGCCTAAAGTTTTTCAGCTTTTGAACATTTACTTCGTACGCAAAAGTGGACATAATTGTATAAAAAGTGGCCCTAAAAGAGCATGTTATTTGCTGCCTTTACTCTTGATAAGTGCTTCCAGCATATCCCACATTTCTTGCGGTATTTTTTCCAACACATTAAATTGTCCTGCACCTTGCAGCCATTCGCCACCGTCTATGGTTACTACTTCTCCATTGATATAGGCTGAAAAATCGGAGACCAAATAGGCTGCTAAATTGGCCAATTCCTGATGATCCCCTACGCGTTTTAAAGGCACTTTTTTTGCCATGTCAAATTGTGCGGCTAAATCACCCGGCAGTAAACGGTCCCAAGCACCTTTTGTTGGAAATGGTCCTGGTGCAATTGCATTCATGCGAATTCCGTATTTTGCCCATTCGACAGCCAAGCTTCGGGTGAGCGCCAAAACTCCCGCTTTTGCTGTAGCACTGGGAACAACATAACCCGAGCCCGTCCAAGCATAGGTGGTAACGATATTTAAAACATTGCAATTGGTTTGTTTTTGGGCAATCCAATGCTTACCAAAAGCCAAGGTGCAGTTTTTAGTGCCTTTTAACACAATATCGATTATAGTATCAAACGCATTGGCCGATAGTCGCTCGGTTGGAGAAATAAAATTCCCAGCCGCATTATTCAGTAAAACATCCACGTGTCCGTAATGCTCGAGTACTTGAGCTAAAAGTTGTTCTACTTGGTCATAATGACGAACATCGCATTGTATTGGCAAGCATTTTCCACCAGTTTCTTCTTCGAGCTGTATAGTCGTTGTTTTTAATTTTTCTAAATCACGCGAGGTTATCGCTACTTGGGCACCCAATTCCATGAAATATTTTGTCATGGCTTTACCCAAACCGCTTCCACCTCCCGTAATTACAATCGTTTTTCCTTCTAAAGCTCCGTCGCGAAGCATTTTTTCACCATAGTTCATAACGCTCTATTTTTCGTAAAGATAAGAAAATAAATGGTATGCATGCATAGTAAATTTAGTGAACTTGGCGCACTTAATCACGTCGGCTCAATGTGACAATCAGGTAATGTGGCGAAGTGACAGTTCAGCAATGGTTAACGTTGAGGTATACACAAAATAAACTTCTTCCACTTTCTACACTTTTCCACCTTTTACCATTCCACCACCTTTTAATTCAAAAAAAACCGAACCCAAGTTTTCTTGAATTCGGTACGAATAGATATCAATTCGTATACTATTTTTTAATAATTTTTTGCGTGATTAACTGTTGAGTATCTTGTGCAGCTAAGATATAGGTACCTGCCTGAAGTGCTTGAATATCGATCGTATAAATTTGCAAACCTGTACTTTCCGATGTATGGGTTAGTACTTGTTTTCCGGTGGTGTCAAAAAGGGTATAGGTAACGGCTCCCTCCAAATCTCCTGGTCGAATTTGCAATTGCCCTTCCACTACATCGGCAATAGCACTAAATCTAGGTTTTGCTAAAGGTCCATTGATACTCGTATTCAAAGCGATCGAATGAGTGACCACATTATCGACAATCAAACGGGTACCAAAAACGGGAGTTTGTTCCTCTTTTGCTGTTTTTATAGTAATATACATATATATTGGACTTGATTGCGAGGTGTAAGGTATAAGACTATAGATATATTGAAATCCATTTCCCAATGTAGGAGCTAAATCAATTTGGGTTTCACCAATGATTTCATTTTGGTCGTTGAGAACAGTAATACTTGCCTCACCAAGCTCATCACCAGCTGGTAAGAACTTATAATGCATTCCCAATAAGGTTACATTTGTTCCAGGTTCAATAACCACACCCGCATTCCAACCGGGACTGTCCAACTCGGGATTGTTGAAAATAGAGGCTTGAGCTCTAATTACTTCATTTTGAGTTACATTAAATCCATTTGCCAACTCCATTGCATACGAACCGGTATGACTTTCATTGGTTGCATACACAAAATAAGGAATGTTCCAAGGATATTGAATGACATCGGCTTGTGCTCCTCCTGTTGAAGGATTGACAACCACATTTTGTATAAAATCCATTCCCCAATTGGAGGGTAAAAAATTAGGTTTAACCAATTCAAAGTCACCATTAATTACTTGTGACCATCCATTCCAACCGATAACGAATGCAATGATTAGGATGATTCGTTTTTTCTGTTTCATGTAGACTGTTTTTCCATTTAAGGTAATTCAGCTTCAAAAGTATAAATTGTTTCAAAGAAATCAAGTCAAATTAAATAGTTAATGCTATCTAACCTATTGTGCTTGAATTTAATATTGATTATTCTATGTAAAGATTTGATTATAGCGTTGAAGCCCAACCAAAATGAGTTGCGATGATTTCCGATTTATTTTCAAGAAGATAGTTTTTAAAAGCCTCTGCTGTTGGAGAGAGATTTTTCGATTTTAACCAAATCAAATTCCATTGCGAAAATTGAGGCAAACCTTCTGCGGGAATAATCTGTAAATCGCCATTATACAACTCGTTTTTAATGCCTATTATTGGCATAATCGAACAACCTAAACCCGCAATTATAGCTTGTTTTACCGCTTCATTGCTCGTCAATTCTATTTTTTTGGTAATTGTAATGTTTTGGTTTTCCAAAAAACGTTCCATCATATGACGGCTCCCTGAGCCCAATTCTCGATAAATTAAAGGTAATTGCTGAATTTCATCTAATGATAAAGGTCGTTTTGGTTTTTTAAAGCTGCGGTTAGCAACCAATACCAATTGATTTTCCATTAAGGGAATGCTTTGAATGTTCATTTCTGGTACGACCGAAACCAAGGCAAAATCAATTTCATTTCGTTCCAATGAATGTATCACACGATTTTTATTGGTAACATCAAGCATTAATTCGACTTCGGAATGGAGTTTCATAAAGTCGGCTAATAAGTAGGGAATCACATATTTTCCAGTTGATACCGAAGTAATCTTCAACTTACCCGTGAGTTTTCCTTTAAACGCCATAGTTTTGTAGTTGATGGCATGTACTTCATTTAATATATTTTCTGCAGCACGTGCAATTTCCTGACCAAATTCGGTTACATACAATTGCCGACCTACAACCTCAGTCAACGGAATATCAAATTGTTCTTGAAAATTTTTCAATTGAATCGAAACCGCTGGTTGGGTTAGGTATAATTCTTCTGCCGCTTTTGTTATACTTTTGGTCTCTGATACTTTTAAGAAAACCTGAAGTTGGTGTAGTGTATAATTCATAAATAATCTTTATGATAAAATGCAAAAATATACAATTTATTTATATGTATGCTTATTTAACTAGAGATTGATATTTACTATTTTATCGTCTTAAAATCAATGAATAATTTCAAAATAAATAGTCGTTGTCCCCTTATTTTTGAATACTACCGCTTCAAAGCAAAATGCGCTTTAAATTCTTTGGTAGCATTGTTTTCAAGGTATTCTACTTTAAACCAGTAGTCGGTAGCAGGCATCAAGGCTCCGTTATAGGTTCCGTTCC
>NZ_JAIXRZ010000030.1 GCF_027484945.1 Flavobacterium sp. | reverse complement strand
TTATATTTATAATCTGAAACTGCAGTATTTGTATAACTGTGTTTTAGTCCAAATGGGTAATAGTGATTTTCTTCGAGAATTTCATTTGTAGATATAGTACCATTAAGATTCAAATCTTGATAACTCATCCTAATATTCCCCAAATGGTCTGTGTAATTAAATACGTAACCATAAGAATTAGTTCCCACTTTCTTGACATAGCCTTCAGCAGTTGGAAAAAATTGTAATACATCACTATTTGCCCCAACTTTCTTATATTGAAATCCTTCTAAATACTTTGTTGTAATAACCGTAGTTCCCTGAGATACATTTTTTTCAAGCTTATTGCCTGAACCATCATAAACATAAGAAATTTTATCATTATTTGCAAATGCTATTTCCATTGGCAAATTTAAATGATTGTAACGAATGTTGGTAATTCCTTTATTTTGGTCTGTCAGCATATTTCCATAATCGTCATAAGTATAATCATCACCGGTATTTGTTCCGTCTATAAATCCACTGGCTGCATTCGAGTAATTTTCACTAACTCTTACAAGCCTGTTTGAATTGTTATTATTGGCATAAAGATAGGTAAGGTTATCTATTTCTTGTTGAGGCATCACTCCATCATTTCCTCCGTTTCTTTTTAATGTTAGTATATTTCCATTGTTGTCATAGGTAACACTTTCATTATAGGTTCCTGGTTCCGGTTCGCTACTTCCTGGTTTTAAATAAAAAGCGTTAGTTAAACGATTCAAACCGTCATAGAGATAACCATATTTTCTCATAATGTTATTTGAACCGGATCTCCAAAATGTTTCGGCAATATTCCCGTTATATAGTTTTTTTCCAATATAATTTATACCATTTTGTACATTATTATAATTAATTTTAAAAGAGAACAAATCATTTTCAGTAGAATTCAACACAAGATTATCAGTTGGGTCATTATTAATACTATTTAACCATCCACGAATATTATAAGTATAATCAACCTTTTGTAAAGGTGTGCTGGTTGTATTTCCTACTTTTTTGGAAATAAGCTGACCTAAATCATCATAAGTATTTTCCGCTATTAATTGTATTGCTCCGGTATTTATTTTTTGGGTATGGGAAAGCAAACGACTTTGATTGGTATAAGTAAAATAATCCGTTAGAGTAACAATTTCATTAGAACTTGGATTAGCTGTTCGTCTATGAGAGGTTACTGTGTAATCTGCTTTTCCTTCAAAGTCCAGTTTTGTATCTATCTGTGTCCAACCGGGACTAGCTTCATAATTTTTGATATAGCTTCTTATTGGTCGTGCTTTATAATCATAAAGGGCAAAGCTGGTTTTCTTTTTTGTTGAAGCGGTAGTTTGAGTCAGCTCTAAAACCTTTTCCCAAGTTCCAGTAACTAATCCTTTTGGTTTTATGCTGTTATTATAATATACTTGTTGATTTAGAACGTTATCAAAACTTGACGGTGCATTTACATAATTGTAATCATCATAATAATTTATAGTCAAAATATAGTAACCTGTTCTTGGCAACGAAACATTGGTATAACTATGGGCAGGATTGTTAGCGATAGAAGGGGGTACGATTGGAGAAACTCCTGAGGTTAGCCTATTTTCACTAAATATTGTTTCCGAATTTCTTTCGGACTGTCTAATACTTCTTGCTTCACTATTTATTGTTGATGATGTTAGCCAACCTGTCATGATTACTCTATTAAAATCATCATATTTAGTAAACATCCATCCTAAGTTGGTCAAATGACGGAAAGGCGGTTTAGTAGGGCCCGTCATAACAACCCTGTCTAATTTATCATAAACAATATACTCCCAAATTTTTCCTGGCAATTTTTTTTCCACTAATCTGTTTCGGGAGTCGTATTTATATTGATAACAGAATTCATCTAAGACACCATTTTCAGCTACATTTAATACTTTTGGAGGTATCACATAAGTCAAATTACCATAAATATCATACACATAGTAGGTGTCATTTGGCTCCACGACTCCTTCACTATTAATATTGTAGTTCCTTTTCAATATTAATTTACCTTCTTTATCTTTAAATTCTCTCACAGTATTCATATTCCCACTATCCCAATTTTCATCTTTGGTAACACTCACATACAATTGATTTTGTGAATATAGTCCAGCATTTACCAAATTGATTTCATATAATCCTAAAGCAGAATTCCATGTTGTATTGGCATTATAGAGTTTTATTGAGTCGGTTATAGTATTAGTCTGGTAATCAAATTTTACTTCATGTCCATTTCCCATTGCCCAATCATTACCAGGAGCAGCATGCTTTAAAATTCTGTTTAAAGGAGAGTTCTCAATTTTTTTTTGGCTAAAAGGATTAGCTGTAGTTACCATTGTGGGAAAAGCTTGACTGCTATAGTAACTGCTTACTGCTGAACTGTCGATACTTCTGTAATTTAAGGACTGACCACTTATAATAGGTAGAAATTCTTTTAACTGTCTTCCAAAAGCATCATACTGAATATGTTTGATGATATCATTTCCATTACCTGATTGTTTATAGTCGATCTGTTGAATGGGTCTTCCCAATCCATCAAAATAGCTTATATTTACAGTTGCATCAGCTGGATTATTAACATCAACTGAACCTTGCGAAGTTGGTTTCTTATAAGTTGTGGTTTTAATGTAATTTTCGGTTGTTGTTTGCCCAAAGATTATCATTGGAAACAAAACTAAGATGTAGAATATTTTTTTCATGGCTGTTAGTTTTTATA
>NZ_JAIXRZ010000056.1 GCF_027484945.1 Flavobacterium sp. | reverse complement strand
ATGGCGCACAGTGATAGCATTAGTTTTTTCACGAGCGTTTCTTTTGTGGAAATGTACTAAATAATACGGAATGGAAGTAAATTAATTTTCAATAAATAAAGCCTTTAATTCTGAGGCATCGTTGGCTTTCATTTTACCCGCTAAGACCAAACTTAATTGTTTGCGACGCAGTGCTGCAGCAAAACGCGCTTGCTCTTCATCGCTTTGAGGCTCTAAAGCAGGCACAGGCACGGGATTTCCCATTTCATCTACCGCAACAAAGGTGTAAATTGCCTCATTTGCTTTGGAACGAATACCCGATTCGCGGTCTTCTATCCATACATCCAAATAAATTTCCATTGAAGTAGTAAACGCACGTGAGACCTTAGCTTCAATAGTTACAACACTACCCAAAGGAATAGATCGATTAAAAGCAACGTGATTTACAGAAGCCGTCACTACGATACGACGTGAATGCCGGCGTGCGGCAATACTGGCTGCACGATCCATTCGAGCCAATAATTCACCACCAAAAAGATTGTTTAATGGATTGGTTTCACTTGGTAAAACAAGATCGGTTAAAATGGTGAGCGAATCAATAGGGTGTTTTGGATTCATGGATATTTTTTGCAAAGTTAATGATTCAGTCAAGGATTTCACCCGGGGAAACCATAAAAAAATCCCAAATGAATTGGGACTAATTTTAATGTTCTTCTATCAACACCCAAGCTTCTGGATTATGTGATTTTTTTATCTCTTGCATTTTTTGTTGGGCTTCACTGTAGCTTGTAAAACTGCCA
Organism: Flavobacterium sp.; assembly: GCF_027484945.1. Taxonomy (GTDB): domain Bacteria; phylum Bacteroidota; class Bacteroidia; order Flavobacteriales; family Flavobacteriaceae; genus Flavobacterium. Next base: position 25,591 of record NZ_JAIXRZ010000056.1, on the reverse strand, counting down.
TAAAAAATTGGATATAAGCCGTGCTTGTTTACACCTAATTTTCGAGCGGGATAGCCTAATTTTTTCAATTCACGCAACACACGATCGGCATTTTCTTCAAGACGAAAAGCACCCGCAACAACATGGTAGGGGAATGTCTCGCTTTTTAAAGTTAAAGTTACCGCCGGTAGAGACGTAATTGCTGTATTATCCAAGACAAATGTAGCTTCTTGAATTTTTTGATCTACTTTTTGCTGTACTTTGGTTTGTACGGCCAGGGTTTCGGCTTCAATTTTTTGCTGGTAATATTGGTTACCAAAATAACCTCCAGCACCCAATAACCCGGCACTCACCACCACTATAGCGGCATATTTTAAGAAAGGATTGCTTCGTTTTCCAGCGTCCAATGGAATTGCTTCATTTTCTGTGGTTTCAACAACTTCTTCGGATAGTACTTCTTCAGTGAGTTGACTTAAAATTTCACGTTGTATACTAGGCGAAACAACGGAGGACAAACCAAATGAATCGGTTAAATAATTCATTTGATCGGAAGGAACAAACACTAAGTTTTTATCTGTGTTAAGGGTAATTTCACCGATATTTTTTAAACTCAAGCCTCCGAATTCTTGTAGTTTTAGTTTCCATTCATGCACAGCATGCTCTATTCCAGTTACCGCAACTTCATAGGGAATTTTTTCGGAAACCGCAATGTGATTGGCCAACAAACCATCATTGTTTTTAAGGTATGCATTAAACGTAATTACTTTTTTGGGTGGAGAAAACGTATGCGTTGTACCATTCCATTGCGCAGATTGAGTGTCGGTTAAAAAGGCACCAAATCCTGGCACCGTTACACATTGGTAACGATACAGTAATTGTGAAATGTAATGTTCAATCTTCATAAGAGCAAATTTAAAGATTTCAGGGGGACCACAAAATTTTATCAACAAACTTTGTTAACATTTTTCAAATCATTTTTATATTTTTGAATTTCATTCGTTTATTATGCGCCATACCGATTTAATTGCCACATTGGCCCTGCTTCACGTCGAGGGCATTGGAGATGTTTTAGCCAAAAAACTTATTCATCATTTTGGATCTGCACAAGAAGTTTTTCAACTCAAACCGCGTCAGCTTGCTGCGATTAGCGGACTAGGCCCTCAAATTGTGAAGAATTTTAGCGATTCAACTTTATTTCCCAAAGCTGAAGCAGAATATCAATTTATTACCGATCAAAATATTCAGGTGTTTTATTATCAAGAGCCAAATTATCCAGAACGATTAAAACACTGTTATGATTGTCCGGTTTTGTTGTTCGGAAAGGGGACTTTAAATTGGGACAAACGCCCAATAATTAGCATTGTAGGGACAAGGCAAATCACACCTTATGGTTCTGGCTTTACGCGCCAACTTTTGGAAGATTTAGCACCAATCAATCCTGTAATTGTTAGTGGTTTTGCTTATGGTGTAGACATCCTTGCGCATAATGTAGCTCTAGAATTAGGAATGCAAACGATTGGAGTATTGGCCCATGGATTAAATCAAATTTATCCCCAAAAACACAAAAAATATGTTAGGGGAATGCTTGAAAATGGCGGTTTTCTTACGGAATTTCGAAGTACTTCCAATCCCGATAAAGAAAATTTTGTGCGGCGCAATCGAATTGTTGCTGGGATGACCGAGGCAACCCTAGTCATTGAAAGTGCTGAAAAAGGTGGCTCGTTGATTACGGCTCATTTTGCCAATGAATATAACCGAGAAGTATTTGCTGTTCCTGGACGGATTACAGACAAATACAGTTCGGGATGTAATACTTTAATCAAAACCCAACGGGCGCATCTATTGCAATCGGCAGCCGATATTCGCTATCATCTGAATTGGGATATACAACACGAAGTGCCTCAAACACAAACAAAGGGAGTCCAAAAACAACTTTTTGTGCAACTTGAGGAGTCGGAACAATTATTGTATGATTATCTTGTTCAAAATGGAAAAGAATCCTTAGACACCATTGCTTTGGATTGCCAAATGCCTGTTTTCAAAGTTTCAACGTTGCTATTGAATATGGAATTAAAGGGGGTAATTCAGCCGTTGCCCGGGAAAATATTTGAAGCGATTTGAGGTATTTGAAATGAATTATTTTTTTTGTTCAAATCCCAATTTACCACGAACGCGGTCCAAAACCCCATTGGCAATTGCACCTGCTTTTGCTGCACCTTTAGCCAAAAATACTTCAACTTCGTCTAAATGATTGATATAGTAATTGTATTTTTCACGTTCTGTTTTAAACGTTTCACAAATCAATTCAAAAAGCGCTTGTTTAGCATGACCGTATCCGTAATTCCCACCTTCATATTGTAGATGCATCTGCTCAATTTGGGCAGTATTGGCCATAAGTTTATACAATGCAAAAACGTTGCAAGTACTCGGATTTTTAGGTTCTTCCAAAGGCGTACTATCGGTTTCAATACTCATTATTTGTTTGCGCAATGCTTTATCATCTAAGAAAATATTGATTAAATTTCCACGTGATTTACTCATTTTCAACCCATCAGTCCCAGGAACGTACTGTGTTTCTTCACTTATGGTCGCTTCGGGCAATACAAACGTTTCGCCCATTTGATGATTAAACCGTGCGGCAACATCACGGGTGATTTCAATATGTTGCAATTGGTCTTTCCCAACCGGTACAAATTCAGCATCATACAATAAAATATCTGCTGCCATAAGCATCGGATATGTGAATAACCCGGCATTAACATCTTCTAAACGATCGGCTTTATCTTTAAATGAATGCGCTAAGGTTAACCGTTGAAAAGGAAAAAAGCAACTTAAATACCAAGCTAATTCTGCGGTTTGTGGGACATCACTTTGCCGATAAAAAACAACGTTATCGGTGTCTAATCCACAGGCAAGCCATGCAGCAGCCGTACTATATGTATTGCCTCGTAAGGTTTCACCGTCTTTAATTTGGGTTATCGAGTGTAAATCAGCGATAAATAAAAACGTTTCATTCCCGGGCATTTTTGACATTTCGATTGCAGGAAGGATTGCTCCCAATACGTTTCCCAAGTGTGGAGTAGCTGTGCTTTGAATGCCTGTTAGTATTTTTGCCATAGTTTTTAAATTGTAGCGCAAATTTAAACTAAAATTGCTTTATTTTTGGGTCTATGCGACCGTTAAAAATTATTTTTTGGGTACTATGGCGCGTCTGGTTTTATATTTTGGTTGCCTTACCCATAGTTGTCTTATTTCCATTTTTGTTTCTTTCTATATTGAAAGAACGTTGGTATCCCTATTTTTTTAGTTTAGCACGAGTCTGGGCAAAAGTTATACTTTTTGGAATGGGTTTTCGGTATACCGTAGAAACTTTACAAGCACCCGATCCAAGTAAAAGTTATATGTTTATTGCCAATCACACCTCTATGACCGACATCATGCTCATGTTGGTTGTTGTTCGCAATCCATTTGTTTTTGTTGGAAAAAAAGAACTGGCAAAAATTCCATTATTTGGGTTCTTTTACAAGCGCACAAGCATTTTGGTGGATCGCGGTAATAAAAAAAGTCGTTTCGAAGTCTATCAACGCGCGCAACGCCGTTTAGATATGGGGCTAAGTATTTGTATTTTCCCAGAGGGTGGTGTACCCGAAGAACATATTGCATTGGATGCGTTTAAAGATGGCGCATTCCGGTTGGCTATTGAACATCAAATACCGATTGTTCCGATTACCTTTTTTGATAATAAAGAACGTTTTTCATATACATTTTTAAGCGGAAGTCCAGGAAAAATGCGGGTAAAAATCCATCCGTTTATTGCAACACAAGGATTACCTCCCGAATCAAAAAAAGAAATTAAAGAACAAGCGCATCAATTGCTTTTAAATGATTTAGTTTCCCAAAATAACTAGGGTTTCGGGCTTGCTACAAACCTGTAAGTAAAATTGAAATAAGGTTGGTGTTATTTTAAAGTTTTTCCCAGTCGCCTTATGCTCGATTATAGATTATAATTAATGATCTACAACCGCATCAAATTCATAATACTGCTGTACTCCTTGTGCATCTTTTCCAATGTAAAATTTGAAGTGAAAGGTGCCTAATTTTGTTGGCTTGAAACGCAATGTTTCTGAGTATACTTGATCATCTACTGCACAAGGGGCATTGCCTTTTCGAATACTTTCAACTGCAACAATTCGTTCCATATCATTAACGTCGTAATACAAGCCATTGAACCAGTTGCATTTACTAGGTAAAGTATACAATAATGGAATGTTTGTAATGCTGTCTTTGGCATATTTTGCCGGATTTGTAACTTCTGTTATTGCACTAATTTGAACGTAATACGGTTCTTCATCTTCCGAATCACAAGAGGTAATACTCAGTCCTAAAAGCAATAAAAAGGGAAAAACAATTCGATTCATCGGTCGTATTTTGTTAATTAAAAATTGCCTATAAATATAAAAAATCCCGATTTTAAAAAAAACCGGGATAGTTGTTATCATTTAGTCAACTTGCGCTTTGATGACTTCTTTAATTTTAAGCTCTAATTCTTCGGCCAATTCAGGATTGTCTTTAATTAACAATTTGACAGCATCACGTCCTTGCCCTAATTTGGTATCTCCATAGCTAAACCAAGATCCTGATTTTTTGATGATTTCAAATTCCACCGCTAAATCCAAAATCTCTCCTGTTTTTGAAACGCCTTCCCCATACATAATGTCAAATTCTGCCGTTTTAAATGGAGGAGCGACTTTATTTTTTACCACTTTCACTTTGGTGCGATTCCCTATTACATTTTCCCCATCTTTAATTTGAGAAGAACGACGAATGTCTAAACGCACTGAAGCGTAGAATTTTAAGGCATTACCTCCAGTTGTAGTTTCAGGATTACCAAACATCACCCCGATTTTTTCACGCAATTGGTTGATGAAAAACACTGTACAATGTGTTTTACTGATGGTAGCCGTTAATTTTCGTAACGCTTGCGACATCAAGCGAGCATGTAATCCCATTTTGGAATCTCCCATTTCTCCTTCGATTTCACTTTTTGGTGTTAAGGCAGCAACCGAGTCGATTACTACAATATCAATTGCTCCAGAACGAATTAAATTCTCAGCAATTTCTAATGCTTGTTCTCCATTGTCAGGTTGAGAAATAATCAGGTTTTCAATGTCAACACCCAATTTGGCTGCATAATGACGGTCAAAGGCGTGTTCAGCATCGATAAACGCTGCAATTCCCCCCGCTTTCTGAGCTTCGGCTATGGCATGAAGTGTCAAGGTCGTTTTACCCGACGATTCCGGACCATAAATTTCAATAATTCGACCTTTTGGATATCCATTAACCCCTAAGGCTAGGTCCAATCCCAGCGATCCCGATGGAATGATTTCAACTTCTTCCACGGCTTTGTCGCCCATCTTCATTACGGTACCTTTACCGTAGGTCTTGTCCAGCTTGTCTAACGTAAGCTGTAACGCTTTCAATTTTGCTTCTTTTTCTGAACTCATTTTACATTAATTTAAAGGCTGTTAAAGTTGTAAATGTAATTATTTTTTTACGATTAAATTAGTTTTCTCAAAAGTAGTTTTAAATATAGAGAACCCGTACTTTTACCATCAATTTTTTGGCATGGAAAAACTGGTTTCATATCCTATTTCTATTATTTATTACCTTAGTTTTTTACTTACTTTGGTTATTTTTCATCCAATTCAGTGGGTGTGTTTTACAATTTTTGGGTATCAAGCCCATAAAAAAAGTGTCGACTATCTCAATTTTTTCTTAGTAGGTTGTACGCGATTACTCGGAACACGTTGGACATTTCAAAACCGAGAGCGCATTCCTCAAAATGTTCCCTTAATTTTTGTTGCCAATCATCAAAGCTTGTACGATATCATCGGAATTATTTGGTTTTTACGAGCGCATCATGCCAAATTTGTCAGCAAAAAGGAATTAGGAAGCGGTATTCCTTCGGTATCCTATAATTTACGTCGTGGCGGTTCTGTTTTAATTGATCGAAAAGATCCTAAACAAGCCCTACCAACAATTAAAGGGTTGAGCGAATATATTGAAAAACATAACCGAACAGCGGTTATTTTTCCGGAAGGAACTCGAAGTAAAACAGGCATTCCCAAAAAGTTTTCTGAAAATGGGCTGAAAATACTATGTAAGTATGCGCCTAATGCCCTTATCGTTCCTATTACTATTAATAATTCCTGGAAAATGACTAAATTTGGTATGTTTCCCTTGGGTTTAGGAAATAATTTGCATTACACCATTCATGAACCGATGGCCGTTTCTGATTATGACTTTCCTACTTTGTTTGAAAAAACAGAACTAGCTGTAACAGGTTCAATTCATAACTTATAACTCATAATTTTTATAATGTCGATTAAAAACATCCGATTGGAAGTGATGCAATTCCTTGAAAAAAGCATCGATAGTTTTGTTGATGAATACTTAGTGCCTGTTGAAAAAATTTGGCAACCTACGGATTTGTTACCCCATTCTCAAGAAGAAAATTTTATAGAAGAGCTACGGGAATTACGTGAGATTGCCAATGATTTACCCTATGATTTTTGGGTAGTCATGGTAGGCGATACAATTACAGAAGAGGCCTTACCTACTTATGAATCCTGGCTAATGGAAGTCGAAGGTGTCGATAACGAAGGTCGAAATGGTTGGTCAAAATGGGTGCGCCATTGGACGGGTGAAGAAAACCGTCACGGGGATGCTTTAAATAAATATTTGTATTTATCGGGTCGAGTGAATATGCGTGAAGTTGAAATTACTACGCAACATTTAATCAATGACGGATTTGATATAGGTACGGGTAAAGATCCCTATAAAAATTTTGTATACACTAGCTTTCAAGAGTTGGCCACCTACATTTCGCACAACCGCGTGTCGCAATTGGCAAAAGAATTTGGGGACAAAAAATTATCCCGATTGTGCAAAATGATTGCTGGAGACGAAATGCGTCATCATTTGGCGTATAGTGAATTTGTTAACCGTATTTTCAAAGTAGATCCCAGTGAAATGATGTTAGCGTTTCAATACATGATGAAACAAAAGATTACCATGCCTGCTCATTTTTTACGTGAATCAGGAGAAAAAATCAGCACTGCCTTTGAAGAGTTTTCGAATTCCGCCCAGAAAATTGGGGTATATACAGCTAATGATTATGTAGATATTCTGCGCAAATTAATTGCAACTTGGGAGATAGATAAAATTACTAGTCTAACCGATGAAGCCGAACACGCACGCGATTATTTGATGAAATTACCCGATCGCATGGCACGAATATCGGAGCGTTTGGTATTGCCAGAGGAAACCAAAAAGTTCAAATGGGTTCAACCCGCTTTAACCATTTAATATGGGAATAGTTGAAGCTACCCTATCGTTTGTAAAACAACAGTTAGCTGGCGCCGAAGCCGGACATGACTGGTTTCATATTGAACGGGTATATCATAACGCCATGCATATTGCGGGATTTGAAACCTGCAATCGAGAAGTAGTACAGTTGGCGGCCTTACTTCATGATATTGCGGACAGCAAATTTCATGGGGGAGATGAAACGATTGGTCCGAAAACCGCACGCGCATTTTTAGAAAGTCAGAACACCGCCGAGGAGACCATTGACCACGTTGTCAAAATCATTGAAAACATTTCCTTTAAAGGAGGCAAATCAGAACGTACTTTTTCATCAATTGAATTAGATATTGTTCAAGATGCTGACCGGTTGGATGCTATTGGAGCCATTGGAATTGCGCGAACATTTAATTATGGGGGTTTTAAAAATCGACAGTTGTATGATCCCGCCATTACTCCCAATATGCACATGACGAAGGACGAATACAAGGCCAGTAATGCTCCAACAATTAATCATTTTTATGAGAAATTGCTATTGCTTAAAGACCGAATGAATACGGCTACAGGAAAACAACTAGCCGAAGAACGTCACCGATTTATGGAAGTTTTTTTAGCCCAATTCTATGCTGAATGGGAAGGGGTAAAATAAAAAAGAGAACCTTTAGGGCTCTCTTTTTATAGCGTATAATACATTTTATTTACCGGGAAATTCTGCTTTGCGTTTTTCTAAAAAGGCCGTGGTTCCTTCCTTAAAATCTTCGGTTCCAAAACATTTTCCAAACGATTTAATTTCGGTGCTAAATCCTTCTTTTGTATCGACAAATCCAGCATTAACTGCCTTGATTGCATAGTTAATTGCAACGGGAGAATTCTTTATGATTTTACTTGCAATTCCGCTTGTGAATTCCAATAATTCCGCTTGGGGTACAACATGATTGACTAAGCCATAATTTTTTGCAGTTTCTGCATCAATCATGCTTGCGGTCATAATCATTTCCATCGCACGACCTTTACCTACCAATTGCGGGAGTCGTTGTGTGCCACCATAACCCGGAATGACACCTAGTGTAACTTCTGGTAAGCCCATTTTTGCATTGTCTGAAGCCACACGGAAATGACACGACATTGCCAATTCCAAACCGCCACCTAATGCAAAACCATTAACCGCAGCTATTACAGGCGTTTTCATATTTTCTACAAAATCAAACAATAATTCCTGTCCCAACGCTGCCAATTGAGCTCCTTCTTCTACTGAAAAATGAGCAAATTCAGAAATGTCAGCACCGGCCACAAAGGCTTTTTCTCCTGCCCCTGTTAGAATGATAGCTTTAATTGCTGTATTTGCGTCCAATAGCGCTAATCCATCGTGTAAATCTTGGATGGTCGCTTTGTTTAGGGCATTTAATTTACTGGGGCGATTGATGGTTACTTGCGCCAAACTTCCATCGATTTCTACAAGGATATTTTCAAAGTTCATAATACTGGTTTTAGTGGTTTGTAAAAGGCAAAGTCACTTTAAATGTAGTTCCTTTTCCCATTTGAGATTCAAAAGTAATCGTTCCTTTATAATTTTCAATAATATTTTTGATAATCCCGAGTCCAAGTCCCATTCCACTTGTTTTAGTAGTAAATTTTGGTTCAAAGATATATTCTTGATTATCGGGATTAATACCCAATCCGTTGTCTTGCACTACTATAGTTACTTGTTCATTATCATGTTGCACCGTTACAACGATTGTTTTAGTTTCTTGATCTTCAGGGATGGCTTGAATGGCATTTTTTACCAAATTGGTAATGATCCGAATTAATTGTGTACGGTCCATAACCGTGATAATTTCTTTTTCAGAGCAACTGAAGGTAATGTAATCTTCATTAAAAATATCTAATGAAAACTCAACTACTTCAACCACATTTAATGTTTCATTTTGTTGGGCAGGCATCGAGGCAAAATTAGAAAATGCCGAAGCAACCGCCGTCATGGTATCTATTTGCTGAATTAATGTTTTGGTATAGTCGTTTAGTTTCTGACGTAAATTGGGGTCGTTTTCATCAAATTTTCGCTGAAAACTTTGCACGGTTAAGCGCATCGGAGTTAACGGATTTTTAATTTCGTGTGCGACTTGTTTCGCCATTTCTCGCCAGGCTTGTTCCCGTTCGGATTGGGCCAGCATTGAAGCACTTTCTTCCAGTTTGTCGACCATTGCGTTATAAGCCTTAATCAAGGAGTTAATTTCACGACTGTTGGCTTCAATCATGATTTTTTCATTTTTTTGATTCAAACTGGTTTCGTTGATTTTATCTGAAATGGTTTTTAAAGATTGCGTAATAAATGAGGATAAAAAGTAGGCCAAAGCAAATGCGATAAGCAGCATAAAAAAGTACACCTGACTTAACCGCACCAAGAAATCTTGAATTTCATTTTCATAGATACTATCATCTTCTACATAAGGCAGATTTAATATTCCAAGGGGTTTAAAACGGTCATCTTTGATTTGAGTAAATGAAGAACGAATTTTGAGACCATCCACATTTTTAATATCCACATACCGCTTTTCAATCGAGGATTGTACTAGTTTTAATATATATTTTGGTATCGGAGGAGAAATACTATCTACAGCAAAAGAGGCTTTGGATGATTTTAGCAAATTTCCTTTTAAACTGTAAATATTGATTTCTACACTATGAATATCAGAAAGTTCGTGAATTTTATCTTTAAAAATTAAGGGTAAATTTTTTTCGGTTAAAGGGTAAGTAGTATTGGATAAAATATAATTGATATGCTCCCGAACCGCATCTTCTTTTCGTTCCAATCGTTCTTGATGAAAATTTCGGGCTTCACTTTTAAACTGAAATAACGAAATCGAGGCCATCAATATCGATGCAATCAAAATCAATACAATCATCGATAGGAAAATCCGTATTCGAAGAGAAAGCATGGATGTTTTGAAGTTTAGCATTAGTTTTCAGTATTCAGTATTCAGTGTTCAGTTTTCAGTATTTAGTGATCAGTTTTCAGTTTTCAGTTTTCAGTTTAAAAAATTTGTTAAGGTAATTTTTTCGACCCATATTTTTCAGGGTGAATGATCATATAGCCTATCAATTTCCCTATTTCATTACTTTTAGTAACTAACAAAGTAAATGTTTTTTGATCAATATAGTTACATGCTAATGCAAATTCAAACCAACACTGTGTCTCAGTATTTTCAGTATCTGCATCCGAAAGTTTACTAATAAAATGTTTTGGATAACTTCTTTTACGATACGCTTCAGCGATATTTGAGCAAGTACCTCGCGAACTTCTTCTGATTTGATCGGTTAGTGAAAACATCTCTTCTTTTGTGAATGAACGTGTTACTTCAAAAATTTCCATAGCGAGTTCAAAACCTTTTTGATAGGCTAATAAATCTTGAAATCTGTGCATATACTATATTTTAGGCGTTAATAAATAAAAATAGAACCTGATTTTAACTCATGACAAAAAAGTACACACCTTAAACTGCCTACTATTCACTGCATACTGTTTACTGCATACTGTTCACTGCCTGCTGCAAACTGCAATCAGGAGTTGTTTTTCCTTCTTAGGTTCTTATAAAATTTGAAACCTAACATAATAAGCACTGAGAAAGCAACAATCCCAATAACCCCATAAATCCAGTCGATTGCATTTTTTAAAATCACCAAAAATACGACAGCAAATAAGATAATCGTAGCCCCTTCATTCCACAAACGCATAAAGTTGGAGGTGTAACGAATATCGTCGTTCTGCAATTGCTTATAAATTTGATGGCATTTGAAATGATAGGCAAACAAGAGTAGGACGAAACCCAACTTGACTTGCATCCATGACATGGATACCCAAGCGGGATTTAAATGCAAAAGCGCCAAGGCAAAGAGTGTGGCCAAAATGGCACTCGGCCATGTGATGATGTACCACAAGCGGTAGGTCATGATTTTATATTGTGCCCCCAGAATTTCCTTTTCTGGAGAAGGTTTGTTTTGCCCCTCAATTTGATACACAAACAACCGTACAATGTAAAAGAGTCCGGCAAACCAAGTAATCACAAAAATCAAGTGCAAAGCCTTAATGAAGTTGTAAAGATCCATTTTTTCGGGTATAAAGGTTAAAGATATTAAACTTGTAACCAATACTATTTACTCCAATCGTTTACCCAATTGGCTACCACTTGACACCATTCGTCTTCGTCATTCAAACAAGGTACGGCAAAAAATGTTTCGCCCCCGTTTTCTATAAATTCTTCGTTGGCGCGCATCGCTATTTCTTCCAAGGTTTCTAAACAATCCGAAACAAATGCAGGCGTAACAACGGCTAATTTTTTTATTCCTTTTTTAGGCATTTTATTGATTTCAACATCGGTATATGGGGTTAGCCATTTGTCCCCGGCCAAACGCGATTGAAACGTTAGGCTATATTTTCCCTCCGGAATACCTAGTAATTCTACCACTTGTCGTGTCGTTTCATAACATTGATGACGGTAGCAAAATTCATGCGCCGGCGAATCGGTTACACAACATTTGTTGTCAATAGTACAATGGGATTTAGTGACATCGGTTTTGCGAATATGACGTTTTGGAATGCCATGGTAGGAAAACAATAAATGGTCGTATTCAAAGTTTTCCAAATGTTTTTTAATCGAATTTGCTAAGGCACGGATAAAATCGGGTTTGTTGTAAAACGCGGGAACTTTAGTAATCTTCATTTCCGGGAAATGCTTTTGTTGCAATTCATCAGCCAAAGCCCAAATAGTCGTAGTAGAAGCCATTGCATATTGCGGATACAAGGCCAACAACATAACGTCGGTTACCCCTTTATCTTTCAGTTCTTGTAATCCTTTTTGAATCGTCATTGTGCCGTATCGCATAGCCAAAGCCACAGGAACATCGACTAGCTTTTCCACTTTTTGGTGCATTTTTTTAGAAATCACAATTAGCGGCGAACCCTCACTGGTCCATATCTGACTGTAGGCTTCCGCCGATTTTTTCGGGCGGGTTTGCAAAATAATGCCTCGTACCAACAAAGCTCTCAATAGATACGGTACGTCAATAACGTATTTATCCATTAAAAATTCATCTAAATATGGCTTAACATCTGCCGGCGTTGGACTTTCAGGTGAGCCAAGATTGACTAATAATACTCCTTTCATTGTTGCAATTTATTTTTTTAAATAATAAAACTTCTTTTCTGACTAGTGTTCATTTGTTAATTTAAGCTGAGTGACACGCGTTCAATTGGATTACCTATTGATTTGTAAACTCATTAAATATTTTTTTGGTGTTGTGCCAAATTTTTTCTTGAAGGCCGCAATAAAGTGACTTCCCGTGCTGTAACCTACTTTAAGCCCTACTTCATTAACGTTGTAGGAACCGCTATCCAAAAGTTTTCGCGCATAATCCATTTTATAATCAAACAAAAATCCGTAAACGGTGTCCCCATATATTTGTTTGAATCCCATTTTTAATTTTTTCAAATTCAAACCCACTTGATCTGCCAATTCTTGAAGTCCAGGAGGTTCGGCCATATTCGTTATCACAACTTCTTTGGCTTTGCGAATTTTCAAAACATTTTCCTCATCAATTAAAAACGGACATTGTTCTGCATTAGGATCTTCTGAGCGGTTAAAGTACAAACTTAATAACTCATATCCTTTTCCTTTGTAATAGAGATTTTTGATAGAAGGATTGAGGTTGTAATGAAACAATTGACTCAACACTATTGCCATTGACGGACTAATATTGTTCTCTTTATAATATTTTTTATCAATGTTTTCTTCACTCAAAAAGGGAATGTTTTCAGTATCTGACGAAAATAATTTGTGTAGTTTTTTAATCGAAATTAAAATCGAAATTAGCCAAGTATTGGGCGCTATTTCCAACTGAATTGGCAATTCTTTTTGCGGATTATAGAAAAGCAACGATTTTTCTTCCTTAAGTTCCAACGCGTAATTACCCTCGTTGAAGATAAATTTTGCTTTCCCTTTCAATCCGTAATGGAACTGAATTAACCCTTGCGGAACAGCGCGCTTTATAAGATAATTTTCGGAGCCATCGTTTTGAAAACGAAGCAATAAGAAATCATCTTCGATTTTTATTTCTTCTATAGAACCCATAGCGATATTTTTTAAAAGCGTTTCGCAGCTGAAATGGAATTTATTATTTAGAACGAATCTATATAATTTAATTGTCAGCCCTTACTAACCATACAAATTTAGAATAAATAACGGAATAAGTACATTTTAGGTAATAAATTACGCTGAGCGTTATAAAAAGTCCTTTAAGCGTTATTTATAAAAAACATATAGCATGTAAATTTGCACTACTTTCAGGAAATAGCCCCTACATGGATAATGGAATCAATATCAAACACAATTCGTTTTATGCGATTGGGTTGAGTTATAAAAAAGCCGACGCAGAAACCCGTGGCCGTTTCAGTTTAGATGCTGTTGCACAGGCGATGCTATTGCAACAAGCACGAGTAGAGGGGATCGAATCGTTAATCGTTACGTCAACGTGTAATCGTACTGAAATCTATGGGTTTGCTCAACATCCCTTCCAATTGATTAAATTACTTTGTGAAAATAGTCAAGGGACAGTAGAAGAATTTCAAAAAGTAGCCTATGTTTTCAAAGGTTCCGAAGCCATCAATCACATGTTTCGTGTAGGTACAGGTTTGGACAGTCAGATTTTGGGGGACTTTGAGATTATTAGCCAATTGAAAACGGCTTTCGCACAAAGTAAAGACGCGCAATTGGTGAATACCTTTTTAGAACGTTTGGTCAATTCGGTAATCCAAGCCAGTAAAAAAATTAAAACAGAAACTGAGATTTCCACTGGGGCAACATCGGTTTCCTTTGCGGCAGTTCATTACATTTTTAAAAACGTTGCGCATATTTCTGATAAAAATATTTTGTTGTTTGGAACCGGAAAAATCGGCCGTAATACCTGTGAGAATTTGGTAAAACATACAAAGCACAGTCATATCACCTTAATCAATCGTACGAAAGATAAAGCGGAACGTTTAGCCCGTAAATTGAATGTAATTGTAAAAGATTATGCGGATTTACAATTAGAGATTCAAAATGCGGATGTATTGGTTGTTGCTACAGGTGCTCAAAATCCAACGGTTGATAAAGCAATATTAAATTTAAAAAAACCGTTGACTATTTTGGATTTATCGATTCCTAAAAATGTCAATGAAAATGTAAAGGAAATTCCAGGAGTAACTTTGGTTCACATGGATCAATTATCCCAAATTACCGATGAAACGCTGGAAAACCGCAAGCAGTATATTCCGGCAGCCGAAGCGATTATAGAAGCAATTAAAGAAGAATTTATTGCGTGGACCAAACAGCGAAAATTTGCACCAACCATTCATGCATTGAAAGCTAAATTAAATGCTATTAAAGATGGCGAATTGAGCGTTCAACGAAAGAAAATAGCAAACTTTGACGAAGAGCAAGCAGAAATCATTACCGCCCGCATCATTCAAAAAATCACCAATCATTTTGCCAATCATTTAAAAGATGAAAACACGCCCGTAGATGAAAGTATCGAATGGATTGAAAAAGTGTTCCAATTGGCTTCTTCTGACCAATAAAAATGAGTAAAATCCTACGTATCGGAACCCGTGATAGTCAGCTCGCCCTATGGCAAGCCCAAACGGTAGAAAAGCAACTCAACGACTTGGGTTACCGTACTGAAATTATTGCCGTTAAATCGCAAGGGGATCTAATTTTAGATAAGCCCTTGTATGAACTCGGGATCACCGGAATTTTTACCAAAACCTTAGATGTTGCCATGATCAATGGTGAAGTTGATATTGCTGTGCATTCGATGAAAGATGTACCAACTTCTTTACCGCAAGGAATAGTGCAAGCGGCTGTTTTGCCTCGGGCCAATGTGAAGGATGTTTTGGTTTACAAAGGGTCGACCGAATTTCTCGAAATGCCTGCAACGATTGCAACGGGAAGTTTACGCCGTCAAGCGCAATGGTTAAACCGATACCCAAATCATACCGTAGTAGATTTACGAGGAAATGTGAATACGCGCATGCAAAAATTACAAGATAATGAATGGAGCGGTGCTGTGTTTGCTGCAGCTGGTTTGGAACGTTTAGGATTTATCCAAAAAAACGAAATAAAATGTTCCTCTTTTCAAGGGATTTGCGTGTCTTTAGATTGGATGATTCCCGCCCCTGCACAAGGCGCTATGGTAGTCGTTGCTATGGAACATGATAGTCATGCACAAGAAGCGTTATCCCAATTGAATGATATTGAAACCGAAGTTTGTACCGCAATTGAGCGGCAGTTTTTACGAACTTTGGAAGGAGGTTGTACCGCACCAATTGGAGCTCTGGCTCACTACGATGATGGCAACGATGAAATTCAATTTCATGGGGTATTATTGTCGATTGACGGTCGGGAAAAATTGGAAATTCAACGTAATTTTCCTATCAACGAATGGAAAAAATTAGGTTTTTATTGTGCCAAAGAAATCTTGGATAATGGCGGAACGGCATTTATGGAACGAATAAAAATGCAATTGAAAAAACAATAAATTAGTATCCGTTCTTTAAAACCATGAAATCCATACTTTCTACCAAAATCTTAACTACAACCCAACGTCAATTGTTGGTAGCATCAGGATTTGAAGTCGTGGAAAAGGAAATGATTGCGATAACGCCGATATCCATACCCACGTTTAAGCCAAAAAAAAATCTACTCTTTACGAGTCAGCAAGCGGTAAAAAGTGTGGTAAAACAGAGGGTAGTGTGTCAACCCGAAGAACATACTGTTTTTTGTGTGGGTGAAAAGACACGAAGAGCATTAGAAGATTCTGGTTTTAGCGTAAGCGCTTCTTTTGATAATGCCGAGGCCTTGGGAAGTTATTTGATTGATGCTGAATGGAACGATTTCGATTTCTTTTGCGGAGATCGTCGTTTGGATGCATTACCCCAACGCTTGCAAGAGGCAGGGATAGCATTTTGTGAAAGGGTGGTGTATAGCACTCAAAATCATTCGGAAAAAATTGAAACACCGGTTCAGGGAATCCTATTTTTCAGTCCGTCGGGTGTGGAGAGTTTTTTAGAAAAAAATACGCTGGATGGACAACCGTGTTTTTGCATTGGAAGTACTACAGCACAGGCTTTAGCTGGGCTAACGCAATTGGTTTTTATTGCGCCAACACCCAGTATAGAAGCAACAATAACTATTTGTTTGGACTATTTTAAATGCTGATTTTTTTCAGTAAACGTATAAGTTATGATCAAAAACGACCTTTTTTTACGCGCTTTAAATAACGAAAAAGTGGAGCGCCCACCGGTATGGATGATGCGCCAAGCCGGACGTTACTTACCTGAATTCCGAGCATTACGCGACAAATATGATTTTTTCACCCGTTGTGAAACCCCAGAATTGGCAGCTGAAATCACGGTTCAACCTATACGAATTGTACAACCCGATGCAGCGATTTTATTTTCAGATATCTTAGTGGTACCTCGCGCTATGGGTATTCATGTTGAATTAAAAGACAATTTGGGTCCGATCATCCCCAATCCCATTCGCACGATGGAGCAAGTGGATCAAGTGTTTGTACCCAACATTCAGGAAACCTTAGGCTATGTCATGGATGCCGTGAAATTGACCAAAGAAATGTTGAATGATGAGGTGCCGTTAATCGGTTTCGCCGGTTCGCCTTGGACGATTTTCTGTTATGCCGTAGAAGGAAAAGGATCGAAAAGTTTTGATACCGCTAAAGGATTTTGTTTCTCCAATCCAGTAGCCGCACATACTTTATTACAGAAAATCACCGATACCACAATTTTATACTTAAAAGAAAAAGTAAAAGCAGGAGTCAATGCCGTACAAATTTTTGATTCATGGGGAGGTATGTTATCTCCTACCGATTATCAAGAATTTTCATGGAAATACATCAACCAAATTGTGGAAGCTTTAGCCGAAGATACTAAAGTGATCGTGTTCGGAAAAGGTTGTTGGTTTGCTTTAGGTGAAATGGCAAAATCCAAAGCATCGGCTTTGGGAGTTGATTGGACTTGTTCGGCCCGTAATGCACGTTATTTAACAGGTGGAAACATAACCTTACAAGGAAACTTTGATCCAAGTCGATTGTTGTCGCCCATTCCAACCATCAAAAAAATGGTACACGAAATGATCGATGAATTCGGAAAAGACAATTATATCGTCAATTTAGGTCACGGAATTTTACCGAATATACCCGTAGATCACGCCAAAGCTTTTATTGAGGCAGTGAAAGCGTATAATCAGTAGGCAGTGTGCAGTAGGCAGTAATCAGTAGCCAACGGTAACTGAAAACTAAAATTTTATGAAAGAACAATTTCTAAATTATATTCACCAGCTACAAGACCAAATCTGCTTGCGTATTGAAGCTGTAGACGGTGTAGCAAAGTTCCGTGAGGATCTCTGGGAACGTCCAGAAGGCGGAGGCGGAAGAACACGCGTGATTGAGAATGGAAATGTTTTTGAAAAAGGAGGCGTTAATATTTCAGCCGTTCACGGAAAACTTCCTGATTCGATGCAAAAATTATTCAACGTTGGTGAAGCTGATTTTTTTGCTTGCGGATTGAGTTTGGTGATTCATCCAAAAAGTCCAATGGTACCAACGGTTCATGCCAATTGGCGCTACTTTGAAATGTATGACGATAATGGCAATGTAATTAATAGTTGGTTTGGTGGTGGACAAGATTTAACCCCGTATTATTTATTTGAAGATGATGCGATTCATTTTCATCAAACGTGTAAAACTGCTTGCGAAAAACATCATCCCGAATTTTATCCAAAATTTAAAAAGCAATGTGATGCCTATTTTTGGAATGCACATCGAAATGAAGCTCGTGGAATTGGCGGTTTGTTTTTTGACTATTGCAAGGAAAGCGATACCATGAAAATGGTGGATTGGTACAATTTTGTTACTGAAATTGGCAATAGCTTTCTAGAGGCTTATATTCCAATTGTAGAAAGAAGAAAAACGTTAACATACACTGAAGCCGAAAAAACCTGGCAGGAAATCCGTCGTGGACGTTATGTCGAATTTAATTTGGTACATGACAAAGGAACGCTTTTCGGATTAAAAACAAACGGTCGTATTGAATCGATTTTGATGAGTCTACCACCCCATGTGCAGTGGGTGTATGATCATTATCCTGAGCCGCAAAGCGCAGAAGAAAAATTAATCAAAGTATTAGAATCACCCGTTGATTGGATAGCCCCCTAACCCCCGAAGGGGGGGAAAGCCAAACTAACGGATATTTTGTCTATAAATAAAATTATGTATTAATTTAAAACCTATTGACCCCTAATAGGTTTTCCCCCTTTTGGGGGTTTAGGGGGCCGATTATGTTTCCATTACAAAGAGGTAGAAGATTACGTATCAACGAAAGCATTCGCTCACTGGTCCGAGAAACGACTTTAAGTCCGAGTGATTTTATGTTCCCGATGTTTATAACCGAGGGGGAAAATTACCAATCGGAAATTCCATCAATGCCAGGAATATTCCGACGATCATTGGATTTAACGGTTATTGAAGTTAAAGCAATATATGCCCTAGGGATTCGTGCGGTGAATATTTATGTAAAAGTTGATGAAAGTTTAAAAGACAATACCGGCAAAGAAGCATGGAATCCCGATGGATTAATGCAACGATCAATTCGTGCGATCAAAGCAGCCTGCCCCGATATGATTGTGATGCCCGATGTGGCTTTGGATCCCTATTCGGTATATGGTCATGACGGAATTATTGAAAATGGGGCTATTGCCAACGATGCAACCAATGAAGCATTGGTCAAAATGGCTGTTTCTCATGCCGCTGCGGGTGCTGATTTTGTAGCACCAAGTGATATGATGGACGGACGGGTTCTTCGGTTACGTCAAGGATTGGACGCTGCTGGTTTTCATCAGGTTGGGATTATGAGTTATTCGGCAAAATATGCATCTGCATTTTACGGACCTTTCCGTGACGCATTGGATAGCGCGCCCAAAGAAGCCGATGTGGTGGTCCCGAAAGACAAAAAAACCTACCAAATGGATTATGCCAATCGAATTGAAGCGGTTAAAGAAGCATTATGGGATGTTGAAGAAGGCGCCGATATGGTTATGGTTAAGCCAGGAATCGCCTATTTGGATATCGTTCGTGAAGTTAAAAATGCGGTCAATGTTCCTGTAACTGTTTTTCATGTTTCGGGAGAATATGCCATGATTAAAGCCGCTTCAGCACGAGGATGGCTGGATCATGATGCTATTATGATGGAACAGTTAATGTGTATTAAACGCGCTGGCGCAAGTTTAATTTCGACCTACTTTGCAAAAGAAGCTGCACTACTATTGAATCGAGAGTAATTCAGAATGATTTTTTTGATTTAAAAAGGTTGATAATTTTTAAACTATAAATTAAAATACGATGAAGACAATAGGTTTATGGAGTAGTCTATTCTTTTTTGCTATTTCACTAATTTCCTGCGGGGGTGATCAAAAAAAAGCGGAAGACCATAGTACCAAAACAATTCAACAAACTAAGGGTTCTACTTTTCCATTGGCCGATCAAGGCAAAGTACTTTTTGAAGGCCCAGGTACCTGTATAGCCTGTCATCAATTGGACACAAAAATAGTTGGCCCAAGTATTATAGATATAGCAACCATCTACAAAGAGAATAACGCCAGCATTGCAGCTTTTTTAAACGAGGAATGCAAACCTTTGGTAGACCCTTCGCAATATAGCGTGATGAAAACGAACTTTGCCATTACTAAAAACATGAAAAACGAGGAGCGTCTCGCTCTTGAGCATTATATGATGAGTCAAATAAAGTAACATAACATGTTTAAAATTAAAAAGATTTGTACTATTTTAGTTCAAAATTTATAAGCCATGTTAGATAAAATTAAATTAGAACACATTCTCTTTCTCGATATCGAGACTGTCCCACAAGAAGAATTATTTGATCAAATGGATCCCGAATTGCAAGTGCTTTGGGAGCAGAAAACGCAGTACCAACGGAAAGTAGACTATTCTCCGGAAGAATTTTACGATCGAGCGGGGATATGGGCCGAATTTGGAAAAATTGTCTGTATATCGGTCGGTTATTTTCAAATCAAGGGTGATATTAGAAACTTTAGAGTGACTTCATTTTTTGGGGAAGAAGCTGAATTATTAAAAGCGTTTAATAATTTATTAAACAACCACTTTAGCGGTCCTCAATTTGTATTATGTGGGCATAACATCAAAGAGTTTGACATTCCATTTATAGCCCGAAGAATGATTGTTAATCGGATTTCTTTGTCCGGAAAATTAAATTTATTCGGGAAAAAACCCTGGGAAATCCCCCATTTAGACACCATGGAATTATGGAAATTTGGCGATTTCAAACATTTTACTTCCTTGAAATTATTGTCTAAAATTTTAGGAATACCCACTTCCAAAGATGATATTGATGGAAGTCAAGTTGGCCAGGTTTATTATAAAGAAAAAGATATTGACCGTATTATTACATATTGTGAAAAAGATGTAATCGCTGTAGCTCAAGTACTATTACGTTTCCGGAATGAAGATTTAGTTCAGCCGGAAGAAATCCTTCATATTTAAATAAGTGAAAAAAAATACCCCTAAAGGCTATCTGCTTTTAGGGGTATTATTATTTTATAGAACTATCAAATTTATCATTGATAAACCTGATTTGGACTAATTATTTCTTGATTACAATACGTTGCGCTGTAGATCCTAAACTATTTTCTATACGTACAATGTAAACCCCTTCTGCAAGATGTTGCACATTTACTTTTGCAGTGTCACCGTGGGTTTCTTTGAAAGCTACTTCTCTCCCTTGCAAATCAAAAACACGAACCAATGAACGCTCCATGCTATTGGGTAAATACACATTTATTAATTCATTTGCTGGATTCGGATAGATACGCACATTATCCAATGTAATCGTTGGATTTGTAAGAGCCGGTGATACACGGCATAAATCAATGCTAAACAAACTCACAGTTCCTCCATCGCCATTCCAAGGATCATTAATATTTAAAACCCATTCACCATCTGCTGGCAAAGAATTTAAATTACTTAAATTATCTACAGGGGCAACTTGACCTGTCAAGGCAGGAGTACCACTACAAACTGGCGCTACACCATCATCATTAAAAGTACAACTCATATCGTCATTGTCGCCACAGGCTTCTTGCAACAATACAATCGTTGGGCTACCAATTGAAGCAGGTCCTTGAAGAGTTATGGTCATATCTTGAATGTATGTATGTGTCATACTAACATTTACATTGATGTCGCCAATAGTGTATCCACCACTAATCGTTAAAGGAACACTAGCTGATGAATTGGCCGTATCATTTACAGTAGCATTGGAATAATCAACGGCTTCAAAAGTTTGATCACAAGAAATAGTTCCTGTGTCAAATGAATACACTACTGCATTGGATAAAATACCATCTCCACAACGGTTGGTAGGATTTATCCGCCAAAAATAACGTGTAGCCTGACTTAATCCGCTCAAATCATAGCGATTTACAGCAGTATTTCCAGAATGAATAATGTTCGTAAAAGCATCATCTGTTGCAACTTGAACGGTATAGTTTTCAGCATTTGAATTGTTTTGCCAACGCAATACTACTGAAGAAGACAGACCAGTTTGTCCATTAGAAGGTGCATTCAAGCCTATTTGTTGGAAAGACGAACTGAAAATACGTAAGCTTTTCAAACGTGTTTCGGTTTCAGTTCCATTATTTCCAGTTATACCAATAAAGTATTCTCCTGGAGTAACATTTGTTAAGCCTGTAACATTCATAGTTACAGTTCCGGAAGCACTTAATGAACTGGGTGAGAAAGTTGCAGTTGCACCACTTGGCAACCCAGCTGCAGTAAACGTAGTAGTTCCGGTTCCAGATTGGTTATAATTAAATGTATATGAAGCGTTTTGATTGGCACAAACCAACTGATCAGAACTTGTTGAATTAAGCGCAAATGTCGAACTCAACCCAGTGATAACT
This sequence comes from Flavobacterium sp., assembly GCF_027484945.1. Lineage (GTDB taxonomy): Bacteria > Bacteroidota > Bacteroidia > Flavobacteriales > Flavobacteriaceae > Flavobacterium. The sequence continues at coordinate 3,203 of NZ_JAIXRZ010000056.1, read as the reverse complement.
AAGGAGTATTTTTGTTTACCTGTAGCCAAAGTACCTTTGTGTGTTATGGTAATTGTGTATTGTCCTGCAGCAGGTGTATCAATTTTTATCAACTCCACATTATCCACATTATTATCTCCTGTCCGCACCGCTAGAGCACTGGGTTCAGTAGTTAATTTCCAAGGATAAAATGTTGTTCCATTCCGCGTGATACGAATATCTAAATCGTTTACTAAAGCACGTACAAATTCATTAGGTATTGTACTGGTATTCATATTCCCTGGTAAATCTGTCCAAGTGATTGATGCCATTAATGGCGCGGTACCACTGGCATTAACATTCATTGTAAACGATTGGCCTTGATTTAAATTTTCTTCAGAAACCCAAGATGTTAATCCATTACCTGTAAGCGTCTCAGCAGCTTTTTTTGCATTTAAAACACCCCATCCAAAAGTGGCATCTGGGCCAACATTTCCTGCATCATCAGCTGTATGACATGCTAATCCTTTTAGGGTTGCTGAACGCATAAATGTGCTGTAAAGATTTTTGTAATGTTGTTGCAATAATATTAGCGTTCCCGCTACATTGGGTGAAGACATCGATGTTCCACTCAACGATACAGTAGCGGTATTTCCAGTATTTGATGTTGAGGTTAGGCCCGTTCCATTTCCAGTAATATCAGGTTTAATTCGAAAATCATCTGTTGGACCTTGACTACTCGAAGAGTTGATACTTATGGCACCTGTAATCGCCCCTGTAGTTGAGTTTATTGCAGTAATATCTTGACAGTTGGCCACTACAAGGTTGTTTTTACAAACTTTATTAGTGGTTAATTTATCAAATCCGGGTGCTAATGGATCAGCATTGGCATTGGAATTACCTTCATTACCTGCAGAAGCAACTTGAAGATAATAAGGAGCATCATAGGCTACTTCATCCCATTCATAGCTATCGGTTATATAAGCGCCAACAATCCATGCTGGAAGTATATTTGTACCCGAAGAGATGGGAACTCCATACGAATGATTGGAAACTAGCATACCTAGTTGAACTTCACTCAGTGCTTCGGTGACATCATCTGTCCAATTGAAAGTACGCGCAGTTGCAGCTGGAGCCATTCCTTTTATTGCAGCTGGATTAGCCGATGCAACCATTGTTCCAGTAACGTGTGTGGCATGCTGGATTGAAGCAGCACCAGGATCATCAATTACAGAAACTCGCCCTCCAAATGCATTGTGTGTAGTGCGCACTGCACCACCATCCCATACACGAACGGTCATGTTTTCACCATTTAAATTCAATCCCATTCCACCGCCGCTATGCAAAAAATTAGTACGTGTACTTCTAGCAGCAGCAACATTATCAGTTGCATAATACATTGGATAACCATCGGGACTTAATTTCATCAGTTCGGCACGAGAACCATCGGGGTTGTCAATGATGATAGGCCATCCGTTTACTTTTGCAGCCGCTTCAGCTTTTGCTTTTTCACTAGCCTGCAATTTTTTATAATAGGTTTGCAATTGATTTATTTTAGCTAAATCATAATGCGAAACAATCTCGCGAACATCTTCAGGAGTCTGTGCATTTGCACTTAAAATTCCCAACAAAAAGAGAACAGGAAAATAGATTTTTTTCATTTTTGTAATGAAGGTTTTAGTTTAATTGGTAATAGCGACCAAATATAATAAACTTCTCAATTTTACAATCAATAAAATAGTAAATTCTCGAAGAATTAACCCTTGTTTAAGCATATAGTTAATAATCACAGAAAAAATGGGTTCTTTTGCATTCTAAGATTAAATAGTACATTTACAAAAAATAGGATATATGGTACTCAGTAGATTTTGGTTGACCATTTTTATTGCTTCAATAATTTTTACCGTTGTGGCTCTTTTTACAGGCAATAGCTACACCATTGATTATATTTTAAATGGTAAAAAAGATGATCCCATACTGGTTGCCGAAATGTATTTATCCGATGTGCCAACTTTCGTACGTGACAGTATTGAAAAAGCTCCCGAAATGACTTTAGTAGTAAATCGAGATACGATCAATGCAGATACTACCTATGTATATAAAAATCAAACTGTAAAATTGTATTCTGGCGTGCAAAAATCAGATGGCTTGTTGCCCACTTGTAAAAACACGTTAATGGATATAATCCTGCCTTTAATTGCATATTTGGCCTTTTTTTGTGGACTTATGGAGCTGCTAATTATTTCTGGAGCTTCTGAGAAAATGGCAAAACGCCTCAGTCCCGTTTTTGCCAAAGTTTTCCCCTCAGTCCCTAAAAACCACGAGTCTATTTCATACATGACGCTTAATTTTGCTGCAAATTTCCTCGGACTTGATTCGGCTGCAACACCATTTGGATTGAAAGCAATGCAGTCGCTACAAGAGATTAATCCCGAAAAAGATAAAGCAAGTGATGCACAAATTATGTTTATGTGTTTGCATGCCGCCGGACTTACCTTAATTCCAACTTCCATCATCGGCTATCGCGCTGCACAAAATGCAACCAATCCCGCCGATGTTATGTTGCCGTGTATTATTACATCGTTTATCGGAACCATCGCAGCCCTAATAATTGTTGGAATTCGCCAACGAATCAATTTTTTAAGCGCGACTTTACTTATAGCCCTCATGTCTGTCGTTGCGGCTATTGTCGGATTGTTGTTTTATATCAACGAATTGGATTTAATTGGGAAAAGTTTCTTTACGGCCAACTTGTCCGGACTCATGCTGGTGGCCATCATAGGCGCGACACTTATTTTTTCGTTAATTCATGAGAAAAAGTTCACTGAAAAAGAAACCACAATTTTCGACACGTTTGTAGAAGGATCAAAAAATGGAATTCAAACCGGTGTTAAAATTTTCCCCTATGTTTTAGCCATGTTAGTCGCCATTTCATTTTTTCGAAATAGCGGCCTGTTTGAAATCATTAGTCATTGGATTGCCATTGGGTTTTCGCAAATAGGAGTAGCCAAAGACGTTACCGATTCTTTGCCCGTAGCAATGCTTCGCCCATTCAGTTCGGGGGGTTCTCGAGGTTTTATGATTGATGCGATGCAAAATTTTGGCCCTGATTCTTTTACCGGACGCTTGGTATGTATCTTTCAATGTAGCGCCGAAACCACGTTTTATGTTATTGCCGTATATTTTGGGTCCGTAAATATTAAAAATACCCGTTATACTTTAGCCACCATGTTGTTGGTTGATTT